>JAGBGB010000161.1 GCA_017936205.1 Oscillospiraceae bacterium | reverse complement strand
GTGCTGATGAGCACTATTTCGTACACATGATGCGGAATCACGTCGATTTTATACCCGATCTTGCCGTTGTGCTTGAGAAGGACGGAGAGATCGTGGGGAACATCATGTATACCAAAGCTTGGCTTGAGGACGAGAACGGAAACTCCAAGGAGATCCTTTCCTTCGGCCCCCTTTGCGTTGCACCGAAGTATCAAAGGCAGAAGCTCGGAAAGCTTTTGATCGAACATTCCTTTGAGGCAGCACGGAAGATGGGCTACGACGTGAACATCAACTTCGGCAATCCGGGAAATTACGTCAGCTGCGGGTTTGTGAGCTGCAAAAAGAAGAATGTGAGCTTCGTAGTGGATGGTAACTTCCCGACGGCGCTTCTTGTTTGTGAGCTTATCCCCGGAGTGCTTGACGGCAAGAAGTGGATGTATATCCCTTCTACTGCCGCCGATTGCTGCGAGGATATAGCCGCCGTGGAAGCATTTGATTCGACTTTTTCTCCCAAGGAAAAGAAGTGGATGCCCAGCCAGGAGGAGTTCTATATATATAGTCATTCTTCGGTAGCAAGATAATACTGTTTCTTGATAAAATGGTTTTCAAACCATTTTATCAAGAAACAGTATTATCATAGCATATCTCGGTACAAATGACAAGCAACTCGTTGTTGCTTTCGCACCTCTTCTTTGCCTAATGCGGGGCAAAAACTGTTTATACAATTACGGCTGCCTCACGGTTTTTTGTGAGGCAGCCGTAGTTGTTTTATTGAATCTTGGCGCTGAGGACAGCATCGGCGGGGATGTCGTGAGCTTCGCAGTCCAAATGCTCTAAGAGCTGGAAGTCGAAGCACAGCGCTACTGTGGGGTGGGGCTCCTTGGAAAGGAAGCGGTCGTAGAAGCCGCCGCCGTAGCCCAGACGGTGCCCTTGGGGGTCGAAGGCTAAGCCGGGGAGCAGCACCAGTGCAGTGGGATCGTCAGCAATTGCACCGTCTACAGGTTCGGGAATGCCCTTATAGCCCACCTCAATGGAGGTGTTCGGCTCTAACCAGAGGAAGTACATTTCGTTGTCTATGATCTTGGGCACTGCGATCCGCTTTCCGTCTTCTGCGGCTCTGCGGATCAGATCCTCGGTCCGAACCTCCTGATTATAGCTCAGATACACATAGAGCGATCTTGCATTCTGATACAGGGGGTGCTTGCAGAATTGCTCTGTTAATTCTTGAGAGGCTTGTTGGATCTGCTCCGTGCTGAGGGCTTGCTTCTGAAGTCGGATGATGCGTCGAAGCTCGGACTTATTCATGGTCAGTACACTCCTTGGAGGCTGTGGATTCAGGAGAGCACTCCTGGTCCTCGTCAGACAGCAGCTCGCCCATAGTGGGCTCAGCTTCTTCCTCTTCGGCAGCGGGAAGCTTGGGCTCAACATCGGGCATTAGCACGGGATTCTTCCGCAGCAGTACCCACAGAAGAACGAAGATCGCCAGTGAGGATAGGGAGATCAGCAGACCGATTTTCAGACCGGGAGCATCATATTTCAGCTCGATCACATGGTAGCCTGCACTGAGGGGGAAGCTGATCACAGCATCTGTGAGCATTACATCATTGAGGGAGGGATCATAGCCCTGTGCAAGGGGAACCTCTTCTCCATCTACGAGAGCTGTCCAACCCGGTTCGTAGGGAATAGCGGTATAGAACAGACCGTCCTTCTGCACCTCAATGGGGCCTGCCAGATAGGTATCTGTGGCTTCTTCCAGTTCCCAAACCTCGTCGGAAAGGGTATTCATACCCAGTGTATAGATCCCTGCCTTTTGTTTGGCAACGTCCAGAGTGATGGTGCCGGAATTGTTGCTCTTTCCCTTGAAGGTGAATTCCAGCACATCACCTGCCTCCACATCGCCGATGTTCAGCACGGTGCGAACCTTGGCAGCTCGACTGAGGATCTGCGTGTCGTTGCGGGAAACGGTAACACTGTCTGCACCGGGCATATGCAGGTAGGCGAGGATCAGACCGCCCTCTTCGATTTCGTAGCGGATGGTAAAGTTGGCAGTTTTCTTGCTGCTGGGCTTCTCGAAGCGGAAGAAGGTGCGGTTTGTGCCCTTGGTCAGAGTGCACTCCTCGTCAGCCTCCAATTCACTGTAGGTCAGGTGCTCATAGAGACGCTCGTCAATGCCTGTGGCAAGGGTGAACATTTCCTCCTGATCCAGCAGGGCGTTCTTCTGAGCGGCACGGGATTGGTAATTGGCAAGGTTGGCATCTGTCATAAAGCCCAGTCCCAAATAGCTGTCGTTTCGTAGCAGCTTGCAGGTTCCCGAAACAGCTACCAGACTGTTAGCAGAGCTAAGATGGTCACCGTCACGGTCAATCAGATACTTAAGTCCGGCGAAGGTGTTGCCGAAGGGAGAGCCTTCATAATAGGCGTAGCGGTTGCTTTCCGGCCAGGAGGCGAAGCCAAGGGCACGGGTAAAGCGGTTGAAATTCACATTGGCAGAGGAATTGAAAACGCTGAGTCCGTAATAATTGTTCAGCGCACCATCATTGAGGGTCTGGGTGTTATTGACTTCGGTACGGTAGTAGGGGTCGGGGTCGTTCTCCTCTGCATAATCCAGAAGGGCTTGAACAGCGTAGTTCTCCTTTGGGTAGTTGTTGTGGGAGCTGGTACCCACCTTGTCCAGACCTAAGGAGTAGGACAGGCACATTTCGCACAGAAGGATGAAGCATAGGAAGGTTCGAGCGTAATTCACCCGTTGGGTTCGTTTGTGCGCCTCTTGCGCATCCTTCTGTTCCTCGACCTCCTTCTTCTGACCGTGGAACAGGAAGAAGACGATCATGCAGACTAACACTGCACAGGAGGCAATGATCACCTGTGTGGGCATGGGTTTTTCCTCTGCGAAGTAGGCACTGACACCCAGAAGAGCAGAGATGGGAACGATAATGGAAAGCTTCCAGTATTTGAAATTGTCCATCAGGTTGAAGGCACGATATGCGGTACAGACCAGCACGAAGGGAACTAAGAAGCTGAAGCGGTAGGGCAGCATATTGGGGAAGTGGAAACCATGCCAGGTATAGTCCAGAATGCGGAAAATAAAGCTGAAGATCAGGAACAACAGCAGACCGATGGTAACCAGCTTCTCACGGAGCTTGATCTTGCCGTTACAGAAGAAGAACACCGTCAGGATCACAGCGCTGAAGCCGCAGAACACATTGGGCAGACCTTCCATGCTTGCAGGTTCGTAGCCCGGAAGGAAACGGGAGCTTACCTGCTGCAGAGCAGGGAGAATGTTGGGGAAAACCTCTTTCTTCAGTACATCCCAGTAACCGGTCAGCTCCACAACGCCCGTGGTACGGGTGGGGAGATTCATGGCAAGGAGATTGACCTCTGTGGTTTTGGCAGAATAGGTGATCTGCATGGCAAGGAGGGTGGGGATCAGCAGCACTGCAGCCAATCCGGCTCCCAGCATGGTACACAGACCAATGCGGATGAAACGGCGGAGGAAGTTGTTAAAGCCGTTCCCACAGACGATGCAGTAGCCGAAGAAGCTGAGAAGAACAAAGATGCAGCAGAAGAATGCCACATAGTAATTACTCCATAGGCACAGGGCAAGAGCCAGAACATACAGACGGAAACGACCATCTCTCAGCAGACTGACCATACCAGCCATAAGCAGGGGCAGCAGGGCGAAGGCATCCAGCCACATAATGTTCCAGTAATAGGCAGAAGCCCAGGAGCACAGGGCATACATCAGGGCGAAGAATGCCATAGAGCATTCATTCTTGCGGTAGGCTGTCCGCAGGAAGAAGCAGAAGAAATAGCCCGCGAAGGACAGCTTCAGAATGGTCAGCAGGGTGAAGAATTCCCGCATATACTCCAGAGGAACCAGTACCGACAGCAGGTTCAGAGGACTTGCTACATAGTAGGCATAGAGGGAAATATAGTTGCTGCCCATGCCTACATTACGAATATACTCAAGAGAGCCGCCGTTGAGCAGCTTGTCCCGCAGGGTCAGCAGGAAGGGATAGTATTGATGCCAGCCGTCAGAGGCGAGAATCTGCCGATCTCCGAAGGGGAACACACCTGCCACAATGTAGCAAACGGTCACAATGCAGAAGGGCAGGAAGAAGGAAAGCAGCTGGGGAAGTCGGGATTCGATCCTTGAGCGAAGAGGGGATGCTTTTTGTTTCATAGGGAGTCTCCTTTATTCATAGGGGCAGGATTGGGGAAAAGGGTTTTCTTTTTAGAGAGTAGCAGCGCTGCCAGCACAGCCAGTCCGCAGAGGGAAAGGATCATGCCTACTGTCAGACCCGGCGTGTGATACTCCAGCCTGATGGTGTGCTGACCGGCGGAGAGGGGGAAGGAAATCAGGGCATCTGACAGCTTTACATCCTGATTAGAGGGATCATAGCTCTGTGCCACAGGAATATCTTCTCCATCAACCAGAACAGTCCAGCCCGGTTCATAGGGGATGGAGGTGTAGAAGAAGCCATCGGCTTTTGCAGCAATGGTGCCTTCAACGGTGGTGTCATCCTGATAGGTGATGTTCCAAACCTCATCAGACAGGCTATCCAGACCCTGCTGCAGTACCTGAGAATCGAAGAATGCCAAACGGGCAGAGATCCCGGCTTCTTTGAACTCATCAGAGGTGTAGGTCAGCTCGATCACATCCCCAACCTCTACATCTCCGAGAGACAGGATGCCTCGGGCAGTTGTGTGGATGGAGAAAAGCTCTTCTCCGTTCTTTCTGGCAGATAGCTTCTTGCCGCCCAGCATACGGGTTGCCAAGCATAGCAAGCCGGGCTCCTCCATGGTGTAGCGGAGGGTGAAATCTCCCTTTGATTGATCAGCAGGGACGTTGTAGAGGAACTGTGTATTGTCCTCTGTATTTTCCAGCGTACAGCCCTCGGAGGCTGATAGCTCCGGCTCGTAGATGGGATGATACAGCTCTTCCTCAATGCCGGTTGCCAGACGGAACAGCTCTGTTTGCTCCGCAAAGGGGTTCTTTTCGTCCTGATAGGATGCGAAGTCTGCCGCAGCGCCATCCATCATGAAGCCCATACCGATATAGCCCGGCGCTAAGCGGAGCTCATGACCGTCGTAGCTACTGACTAAGGGTGTGCTGTTGGGGCTGAAGAAGCTGCCTTCTTCTCCGATCAGGTATTTTATGCCGCAGAAAGTGTGTGTCAAGGGGGAGCTCTCCATATAGACAGTGCTGTTGCTCTCCGGCCAGGCCACCAAGCCTAAGGCGCTGGCGAAATTGCCTTGATTGACCAAGGCGGAGGAGGAGAAAATACTTACACCGTTATAGTGCTGCAATGCACCGTCGTTGTTGCAGCCACTGTGGGTGTAATCTGTGCGGTAAAACAGCTCTGCGTCCTTGGAGGCCACGGTTTCGTACAGGGTATAGCCATTTACTGCACGAGAAATAAGCTCGTCCTCCTCTAAACCTTGAAAAACACCGGTATAGAAGCTGAGGAAGCTCTCACCGAGGAATACAAGGCACAGTAAGACAACAGAAATTCTCGAACGAAGTGTGGGAGAAATGCGCGGGATGTTCCATTTGCCGGACAGCAGGAAGGCGATTCCTACAGCAGTCAAGACCAGCAGACAGAGAAGGACGGCATAATATCCGAAGGAGAGAGTCCGGCGATTTAGGAAACCGACCACAATCAGACTCAAACCGAAAAGAAGGGGAGGCAGAATTCGCTTCAGCTTTGTATGATGGAGCAGCGTATAGCCACGATAGCCCATAGTCAGCAGCAGGAAGCTGAAGAGGAAGGAAAAACGGTTGGGGAGCATGTTGGGGAAGTGAAATCCGTGCCAAATATAGTCCAGTGCTCTGAAAATGCAGCTCAGCACAAAGAAAACCAGCATTAGACCGTTAAACAGACGCTCTCGAACAGAAATCTCACGACAGCACAGATAGTAAACTGCAAGGATCAGCACAGAGAAGCCGGAGAATAGATTGGGAAGTCCATCAATATGAGTGGGAGTCGTACTGGGAAGCATTCTGGAAGTGACCTGAACCAGAGCCTTCAGGAATGCGCTTAGGGAGAAAGTATATTCAATATCAGGCAGTCTGAGGGAAAGAAGGTTGAAGCTGACTTCGGCGGCAGAATGGGTGTTCTGCATTCCCATCAGTGTTGGGATCAGCAGTACAGCGGTCAGGCATACAGCCAGAAGGGTGCACAGAGCAAAGCGCAGCAGGGCACGAAGCAGAGTTTTCCAATCGGAGCCTTTGCAGATATGGTATCCCAAAAAATATAGCAGCACAAACAGGCAGCAGCAGTAGGACAGGTAGTAATTGCACCACAAGCACAGAGCAAGGGCAATGGTATACAGCCGATATTTCCCCTCACGGAGCATGGACAGGGTTCCTGTCAGCAGCAGGGGTAGCATAGCAAATACATCCAGCCACATGATGTTCCAGTAGTAGCCTGCAGACCATGCGCACAATGCATACAGCAGAGCGAAGAAGGGGATCACCTTGTCCTGACGGCGGTAGGCATGGCGGAGATATATGGCAAAGAACAGACCTGCAAGACCGAGCTTTACGATGGTCGTTGCCAGCATGAACTGGGTCAGCAGAGTCTCCGGCACCAGTACAGACAGCAGGTATAGGGGACTGGATACATAGTAGGCAAGAATGGGAATATAGTTTATGCCCATGCCTACATTCCATGTATGCTCGACAGAGCCGCCGTTCAGGAGCAAGTGACGGAATTGGGATAAGTAAGGATGATACTGTGCCCAGGCATCACTTCTGAGGAGGCTGTATTCCCCGAAAGGGGCAATTTCCTTCAGGGCGAAGCAAAGGGTACTCAGAATGACAGGTAGGAGAAAGGAAAGGAGTAATAGACTGCGAGACTTTTTGTTCAATCGGGTTTCCATGGGGTAAACCTCCCTTGAAATGAGATACATCAATTTCGATTGGATATACATGGTTATTATATCTCATTTTGTGCAGAAAAGATAGTCTTTTCGAAAAAAATAGCTGTTTTTGGGCAAAAGTACAAAAACGGAAAATATAGTGGTTTGCCTCTTGATTTTACCACAAGATATAGTATAATAGGAGCACAATGAAGAAAGGAGAGCGAAATTGTGAAGATCATAAAAAGAAATGGAGCAGAGATGCTCTTTGATATTGATAAGATCGAGACCGCCATTGCCAAGGCTAATGATGTGGTAGAGGAGGCGGCTCGCATGACCCCTCTGCAGATCAGACGGATCGCTGAGAGTGTAGAGATCCGCTGCCAGCAGATGAACCGCAGTCTGTCCGTGGAGGAGATCCAGGACTTGGTTGAGGATCAAATTATGGCTCACGGCGCCTTTGAGGTGGCGAAGAAGTATATCACCTATCGTTATACCAGAGAGCTGGTTCGCAAGTCCAACACTACAGACGATCGGATCCTGACCCTGATCGAATCCAACAATGAAGAGGTCAAGCAGGAGAATGCCAACAAGAACCCCACGGTCAATGCGGTGCAGCGGGACTATATGGCAGGTGAGGTATCCAAGGATATTACCCGACGGATCCTTCTGCCTCGGGATATCGTAGAGGCTCATGAGGCAGGGATCATCCACTTCCATGATGCGGATTATTATGCTCAGCATATGCACAATTGCGATTTGGTCAATTTGGAGGATATGCTGCAGAACGGTACGGTTATCTCCGGCACCCTGATCGAGAAGCCCCATTCCTTCTCCACGGCTTGCAACATTGCTACCCAGATCATTGCGCAGGTTGCGTCCAACCAGTACGGTGGGCAGTCCATCTCTCTGACCCATTTGGCACCCTTTGTGGAGGTCAGTCGTCAGAAGATCCGTAAGTCGGTAGAAGAGGAATTTGCGGAAATGGGCATTCAGGCTACGGATGCCCAGCTTCATAAGATCGTTGAGACCCGTCTCTTAGAGGAGATCCGCCGTGGTGTGCAGACTATCCAGTATCAGGTGGTGACTCTTATGACCACCAACGGACAGGCTCCCTTCATTACGGTGTTTATGTATTTGAATGAAGCCAGGGACGAGCAGGAGAAGGCTGACCTTGCCATTATTATTGAAGAAACCCTCCGTCAGCGGTATCAGGGGGTCAAGAATGAAAAGGGTGTGTGGATCACTCCTGCCTTCCCCAAGCTGATTTATGTTTTAGAAGAGGATAATATTCACGAGGATTCCAAGTATTACTATCTGACCCGTCTGGCTGCAGAATGCACTGCCCGCCGCATGGTTCCCGACTATATTTCTGAGAAGAAAATGCTGGAGCTGAAGGTAGATAAGAATGGCAACGGTCACTGCTACACCTGCATGGGCTGCCGCAGCTTCCTGACTCCCTATGTGGATGCAGAGGGGAAGCCTAAGTATTACGGTCGCTTCAACCAGGGTGTAGTGACGATTAATTTGGTGGACATTGCCCTGTCCTCGGGCAGGGATTTGGAGAAATTCTGGCGGATCTTTGATGAGCGGCTGGACCTGTGCTATCGTGCCCTGATGTGCCGCCACACTCGGCTGAAGGGCACCCTCTCCGATGCTGCGCCCATCCTCTGGCAGTACGGTGCGCTGGCTCGGTTGGAGAAGGGGGAACCCATTGATAAGCTGCTCTATGGTGGCTATTCTACCATCTCTCTGGGCTATGCGGGTCTATATGAGTGCGTCAAGTACATGACAGGGAGATCCCATACAGATCCGGAGGCAAAGCCCTTTGCGCTGGATGTGATGCGCTATCTGAACGCTGCCTGTGCAGGCTGGAAGAAGCAGCATAATATGGATTTCAGCCTTTACGGGACCCCTCTTGAGTCTACTACCTATAAGTTTGCTAAGGCTCTGCAGAAGCGTTTCGGCATGATCCCCGGTGTAACGGATAAGAGCTATATTACCAATTCCTATCACATCCATGTGACGGAGGAGATCAATGCCTTCGATAAGCTGGCATTCGAGGCACAGTTCCAGGCACTGTCTCCCGGTGGTGCTATCAGCTATGTAGAGGTTCCGGATATGCAGAATAACATTGATGCAGTCCTGGAGCTGATGAAGTTCATTTATGACAACATTATGTATGCAGAGCTGAATACCAAGTCCGACTACTGTCAGGTCTGCGGCTATGACGGTGAGATCGGCGTGGTAGAGCAGGAGGGCAAGCTGGTCTGGACCTGCCCCAATTGCGGCAATACAGATCAGAGTAAGATGAATGTTGCCCGCCGTACCTGTGGCTACATTGGAACACAGTATTGGAATCAGGGCCGCACCCAGGAGATCAAGGAACGGGTGCTGCATCTGTGATCATGGAGGAGCTGCGAATGGAAGGAAAGGCATCTCCTGTGATCACGGAGATCCGTGATCTTGAGGCTGCTGAGCTGGATGTGTATGCCAGAAGAACGGAGGTACAGCTGCTGAATCGGGAATACCCGGAGCAGGGGATCTTCATTGCAGAAAGCCCTAAGGTCATTGAGAGGGCACTGGATGGAGGCTATGAGCCCCTGTCTATCCTTCTGGAACGGAAGCATATTACAGGTGAGGCAGCACCTATTCTGGCTCGCTGCGGAGGGATCCCTGTATATACTGCTGATTTTGAAGTTCTGACTCAACTTACGGGCTTCCAACTGACCAGAGGTATGCTCTGTGCTATGAGGCGCAAGCCTCTGCCCACGGTGCAGGAGCTTTGCTCCGGGGCACGGCGGGTGGCAGTACTGGAGAATGTGATGAATCCTACCAATGTGGGAGCGATTTTCCGTTCTGCCGCCGCATTGAATGTGGATGCTGTGTTACTGACACCTGCTTGCTCTAACCCTCTGTACCGTCGTGCCATTCGGGTCAGTATGGGGACGGTGTTCCAGATCCCCTGGACCTACTACGAGGCTTGGCCCGATGTATCAGGACTACGGGAACTGGGCTTCAAGACCGTGGCTATGGCACTGCGGGAGGATGCGGTCTCCCTGCGAGATCCTCGACTGCGACAGGAGCAGCGGCTTGCCATCATCCTTGGTACTGAGGGAGAGGGATTGGCAGATCTGACTATTACGGACAGTGATTACACCGTGCGGATCCCTATGACCCATGGGGTAGACTCCCTGAATGTTGCCTCTGCTGCTGCGGTAGCCTTCTGGGAACTGGCATCGGAATAGAAAACAAAGGACTGTTTCAGATGGATGACCTACATCCTATGAAACAGTCCTGCTTTATGCAGTGATTCGGGAAACGGAAGTTTTTTGCATACTTTGCAGATTTCGGTTCATCCTATGGAGGAAGCAAATAAAGGAGGAAATGACTATGAGAGCCATGATTCGTATGACAGCCCTCCTGCTGCTGTGTGCATTGGTTTGTTTGCCGGCGCTGGCTGCAGAAGGGGAGACCCTGTATCATCAGGAATATTGCTTTAGCGGAGAGGAATTCGACACCGAGGTCAACGGGATCCTGATCCGGTCTGTGCCCGAGGAGGGCATTGGTGTACTCCGTCTGGGAGATCGCTGCATCCGCCCCGGGGATGTGCTCAGTGCTGACCGCCTGCGCCAGCTGCGGATGCAGCCCGATTGTCGGGAAAACTGTGAGGCAGTGCTGTGTTATCAGCCAATTTACGGCAGTCGACTGGGACAGGAGGCGCAGCTTGTGATCAAGATCCGTTCCGGGAAGAACGAGGCGCCTAAGGCAGATGGGCTGGATCTGGAAACCTACAAGAATATTGCCAACAATGGAAAGCTGACTGCTACAGATCCGGAGGGGGCTGCGGTAGAGTTTGCTCTGGCAGACAAGCCCAAGTACGGCAAGGTAGAGCTGAAGGCTGATGGCAGCTTTATTTATATCCCGGAGAAGAACAAGGTGGGGGAGGACAGTTTTACCTTTACTGCCAAGGATGAGGCAGGAAATGTGTCTCAGCCTGCTACGGTAAGAATCAAGATCCTGAAGCCCTCGGAGGCACGAACCTTCGCAGATATGGAGGGGAATCCTGCTGCCTTTGAAGCCATGTGGGCAAGTGCACAGAAGCTGACCGGAGGTATGGAGATCGCCGGGAAAAGCTGCTTCTGCCCCGGCGATACTGTAAGCCGTGGGGAATTTCTGGCTATGGTCATGGAGCTGAAGGGGCAAACCGTAGATGAAGCGCTGACCACCTCTGCCTTTGCAGATGCAGGGCAGGCTGCAGCATGGCTCCGCCCCTATTTGGCAGCGGGAGTTCGCAAGGGTATTGTCCGAGGAGAGGTTCGGGAGGAGGGCTTGTTTTTCCGACCCAACGATCCCATCCGTGGCAGAGAAGCAGCAGTGATCCTGCAGAATCTCCTGCAGCTTCCTGTCAGTGCGGCTGCTACGGAAACAGCGGAGCCTGCATGGGCATCTGCTTCCGTACAGGCTCTGCGTGAAGCCGGGCTCAGCATTGAGCCGAATCAGCCCCTGACACGAGAAGCAGCTGTTTGCCTGCTCTACGAGATCAGCAAGCTGTAATAGTTCAAAGAAGCATGGAGACTGCCTCAAATCAGAAGCAGTCTCCATTCGGTATAACGATACATATTCTATCTCCTACCTCCCCTCCTCGCAGACAATACGGCAAATTCCGATTTATCGCTCCCTTCGTAGGGGCGCGCATTGCGCGTCCGGTTCATGGCGTAACGCCATGAACACAAAAACCACCGAAAATGATGTAATTTCTCCAAAAAACGAAACATTTTTCACAACCACCAATTCTTGGTGGTTGTCGGACGCGCAATGCG
>JAGBGB010000160.1 GCA_017936205.1 Oscillospiraceae bacterium | reverse complement strand
TGATAGAAATATCGCTTGCCAGATCCAAGGTGTGATTGATCTTGAGGCTATCGTCCTGTATGGGTTCCTTGACCCGACCTACAACATGAACATTCACTTCGAACTGGTTGGTAGACAGATAATACTTTTCCTGAAGGGTGGAATAGTATTCTACCTGAACTCGTCTGCCGTCCCGACTGAAGTGGAACAGTGCCACAGAGCCTGTGGGGATCATGGTATCTACATTCTGGGGATCAATGAGTATCTGTGTTACTTCGTTCCCGTGATCCCCTGTATCCTGCCGTACCATGATCTGAGCACAGGGCACATGGCCGCAGATTACCATGGAAATATTCTCGTGCTTCTTGACCAGCTTCTCCCACATCATATCACCGTTATTGGCATTGGCATTGGATGCAGTGGGTGCCACGGTGGCGGTGCTGCTAAGATGGCTTCCGTCACTGAGCAGATAAGCATGGGTGGTAATGATCACATTATGATCAGGGTGTGCTTCAATTACGGAGCTGGCCCAATCCAGAACCCCATCTGTGGGGCCGAAATCCAGACCCATGATCAAATATGGGATCTGCTCTGTGCCTACGGTAACGGTACGCCATGCGTTATCCAGCTTTCCGTCATAGCTACCCTCCAGAGAGGAGGAATAGCCTGTCAGGCTTGGATCTCCGAAATACTTGTTGAAGGCATTGGATTTGTCGTGGTTGCCTCGCACCAGAGAATAGGGGATCTTTCCGTTGAGCTTGTTCACCGCATTGAGGGCCAGCTTCCACTCTGCCTCTACGGCACCGTTCTCCGTAATATCTCCCAAGCCCATTACATACTGAATGTTCTTGCTGTCCTTCTGGGACAGGATCCAATCATAGAGCTTGTTGAGGTTCTTGGTGTTGTTCAGTGTGTCGGCTTCTGTGATTTTCTGGGTATCTCCTACAACAGCAAAGGTATAGTCGAAGTCTGTAACAGCTGCCTTTTCCGAAGGAGCAAGCCATGTGGTAAGTCTGCGGAGGTGATTGCCCCTATTGCTGAGATCCGGATAGGACTCCTGATTCTTGGACACATTCCAGCAAACCAGAGGATCACCGTTGCCCATGCAGTGTATATCTGCCTTTAGCTCTTTGGTATTGCGGACATCGGAGTAGGCTGCTACGGCACTGAGCACACCCTTGAAATACTGGCTGTTGTCTCCTCTCTGGTCTCCTCCTACGGTAAAGGGGCCCATGGGGATAAAGTCCGGCATGGAGAAGCTGATGCTTTGCTCAAGAACACCGTTAATGTAGCAGCCTATGAGGCTGTTTTTGGTGCTGCGGACGAAGGCAATGTGGAGCCACTCTCCTCGATAAACATTGACATCCGTAAAGGTTTTCGTATAGGTGGTTCCGTCAGGCCCCTTGCAGTATACACGGGGATTGCCGTTGGTGTAGATCTCAAAACTGACCAAATTCTGACCGGAAGCCGGATAATTGCTGAAAATTGTGCCTCCGCGGATGGTAGGATCCGGACTCTTTCCGAAGTAGAGCCAAGCCTCCACGGTGTTGGGCATGGCGGTCAGTGCCTTGTCGGTTCTGTACTGCAAATTGGCTTCGAAGCCCTTACCTACGGCCGCATGATTTCCGTTTCCGCTGAGGTCAGGGTAGCAGGACACATTGGAGGCACCGATCTCCCAGAAGCCCATGGGATCCCCATTGTTTACAGTGGTCATATCTGCCTTGATCTCCGTCTGGCTCCGCACATCGGAATAGATGGCAACGGCTCTCAGCCGACCCTTGAAGTAGGCTGTGTTTCCGCTGCGGTGGTCTCCACCTACTACCAGGCCACGGTAGGGGTTGAAGTTCCCCACGGACAGAGGGGCGTTTTCCTTCAGACTGCCGTTGACATAGCAGGATACGGTTCCGGAAGAAGCATTGCGAACGACGGTCAGGTGGAGCCAGTTCCCGGTATATACATTGACCTTGGTAAAGACATGGCTGACGGTCTTTCCGTTTCCGTCGCAATAATAAATGCGGGGATTGCCATTGGTGTAGATCTCGAAGTTGGTGGTATTGGTCGTGCCATCCTTGAAGTTGCCCAGAATCACACCACCGCGGGAGGTAGGAGAGGTGTCCTTGGGGAAGTGGAGCCATGCTTCGAAGGTGTTGGGCATAGCGGTGACGGTTTTTCTGGTTTTATACACACTACCGGCGGTGAAGGTATCTCCTGCGGCAATGTGATAGCCGTTTCCACTTAAATCTGTATAGCTCAGACTGTTGCTGCTCAGATCCCATGCGCACAGGGGATCTCCGGTGCCTGTCTGCTCCATGTCCAGACGGATCTCTGCCTCTGTACGAGCATCCTTGTAAACGGCTGCAGAGGCGATCTGACCCTTGAAGTACAGGTTGTTGCTGCTACGGTAATCCCCACCTAATTGCAGGGGTGTAGCCGGGATAATATTGGGGATGGTCATGGAGCAGCTTTCTGCAAGGGCACCGTTGACATAGCAGGACAGGGTGTTTGCGGATTTGTTCCGAACCACTGCAAGATGGGTCCATTGACCGTTATAAACATTGACTCCTGTAAAGACCTTGCTGTGGGCTGCACCGCTTCCGTCTATGTAATAAATGCGGGGGTTGCCGTTTGTATAGATCTCAAAGTTGATCTCATTGGTGCTGCTGCCTTTGTAATTTCCGAGAATCACACCACCACGAGTGGAGGCGGCAGTATCCTTGGGGAAGTACACCCATGCTTCGAAGGTGTTGGGCATGGTGGTGAAGGTTCTGTCAAGGCGGAGCATTTCATTGGCTTGGAAGCTTCTGCCGGACACAGGTGCTGCCACCGCTGTAAGAGGGAGGAGAGACAGCATGATGGAAAAAAGCAGAAGCACTGCCATAGATTTCCTTGTACTCATCGTAGGTTTATCGATCCTTTCGTAAAAAGTTAGGACATAAAGTAGGCTTTGGCACTGTCAGAGTAGGCAAAGAGTGCCTCGCACAGATCGCCTAAGGTGCCGGTTTTGTTGTTGCCGTAGGTGTCTGCACTGTACTGCAGGGTGCAGGAAAGGGGCGTATTGCCTTCATAGATCTGCACGCTGATCACGCTCCGCAGCTCCGCTGCAAGGAGCCCGTCGAAGGAGAAGGCACACAAGCCTGTCTGGGGATTGTACAGCTCTGCATTTGCGATTACAGCAGTT
>JAGBGB010000159.1 GCA_017936205.1 Oscillospiraceae bacterium | reverse complement strand
CTGTAAATTCCTTCAAAACCTCCTGAGGATCAAAGGTGGTGTACACCTCCGGCAGAGCGATGATCAGCTCTCTGGCCTCGATGCACTTACCCTCTGTGCCGAAGCGTTTAAAATCCTGTTGACTTTCAAAGGCAAGATTTTTCCAGAACTCTGCATTTGCGGTCTGATAGGTTGCGTATAGATTTTCCTGCCTATCCGGGCTGGAAATATAGTCGATTCTTCCCTTAACATTCGGCAGCTTTGACATTCGGATAAAGCTGTGTCGTGCCATATATCATCTCCTTTTCCCTTACAGCCGATTTGGCTGTTCCCGTTTGTGATTCCTTTCTTTCTCCGTTCTCTGTCGTACCTGCTCTCGTCCGTTTTTCCCCGTATCCTCGTCGTTTTCTTTTGCAACTGCTATAGGCAGTTGTGCTGTTTCGGGTGTCGCAACAGCCGGAACAGCAATGGTAATTGCGACTGCAATTTCCAACGGATCGGGGGATGGTATTTCTTCGTAACATCCGCCGATACGGGCTCCCGGCAGGGCGAAATACTTCTTGTACAAAGCCTTGGATTTGTGCAAGGGGTGTATTTCGCTCTCAAACGCCGAGGGCTTCCGAGAGGGTACTCATTCGATCCTGCGTACTTCGTTACGGACCAAAAGGTTTCGACCTTGGTTTGCCTCCATGAACCGTTCCAGAGCATCCTTGCGGATGATGGTCTTGCGTCCCAATTTCAGAATAGGCAGCTTGCCCCAACCGATTAGTTTCCGCATGGTATTGCGTCCGATCCCGGTGCTTTCTGCCGCTTCTTCGATGGTAAGTCCCATTTTGCCTACGCTCATTACACACGCCTCCTTAATTAAATGCTCGTTTTGCAACGATAGTTCCATTATTATACTTAGTTTGCCATTACTTGTCAACGCATTTTGCAACGGGGTATGTGAACATTCTGAAAACTTTAGGAAAAAGTCTATTGCAAATTGCAACTTTCTGTGCTACAATAATGGCAACGGAGGTTGATACCTATGAATGAATCAATTACATTCACCGCAAAACAAGTCGGCGAGAGAGTCAAGGAGAGAAGAACAGAACTGAATCTCTCCATGGGCGATCTTGGAAATCGACTCGGTGTAAACAAATCTACCATTCAGCGTTATGAATCCAAAGGGGTGGAACCGGAGAAGCGGTATCTGATCGTATCTCTGGCAGATGCCCTGCTGACGACCCCAGAGTGGTTGACCGGACTTTCCGAAGAGAAGGAATACGACGGCTACGTTAAAAGCAAAATGAAGCTCGATGAACATTTGGAAGGCTTCCTGAAAGAAATGGACAGCGTGGTTGGCTCCGAAGCTTACCAGCAGTTCCTGGCAGGACACCTGTGCAATATCATCGACCTGTATTCTGTATACACAGTGCATTTTGCAAGAGCTATGAAGAAAGTCAACGAGGTTACTACCGACGAAGGATTGAAGGAATCCTTGATGCGGTATGCCATCGAATCCGGTGCCATTGTAGAACAGGTCTATCAGAAGGAGATGGAGCCTATCATCGAGGATATGAAGCACTACATGGATGGGCTTTTACATATCTACGACAAAGGCAAGAGTGGCAAGCTGACCGGTGAAATGTTCAGACTTCCTCTCGATGCCAGAAATCGTTTGGACGAAAACAAAAACTAACCGTGGCACTTTGACAAAAGTATAGAATGCATTACATAATGCAAAAGGCCGATTGTAAACATACAATCGACCGGTGACATTATTTTACGCACAGCATATGTCACAGACCCGATTGCCACGGATGAGAAAGGAGAAAAGTATTATTTATGGCAAAAGGATCTGTAAGAAAAAAGGGCAAGAAATGGTATTACCGCTTCTATGTAGAGGATGAAAGCGGCAACCGTAAGCAAGCGGAGTTCCCGGGAACGGAGAGCAAGGCAGAAACGGAAGGGATGCTCCGTAAGGCAATGGAGGATTATGAGTCCAAGAAGTTCGTTGCCAAAACGGAGAACATGACGGTAGCCTCCCTGCTTGACCTGTGGGTAGAGGAAGATCTAAAACCCGGCAAGCTGAGCAACGGCACAGTTATGGCCTATATGGGGGCTGTGGATCGAATCAAAAGCCACCCCATCGGCAGCCGAAAGCTGAGATCCATCACGGCAGACCATCTGCAAGCCTATGTGGATCATCTCTGCTTCGGAGGCACCAATGCTGACGGAACTACGGCAAGAGCCTTGAGCAAAGGGTATCTGCGGCTATTCTCGGCAGTGCTTCAACACGCATTTAAGTTTGCGGTGTTTCCCAAGAAGCTACTGAGCTTCAATCCTATGGAGTATGTGGTATGGCACACACAGGAAGAAAGCTACGATCTGTTCGAGGATGAAGAACAGGAAGCATCTAAAAGCACCCTCACCCATGAGCAGTACCGGAAGCTGACAGACTTTCTGGAGAAGAAACAGAATCCGGCTCTACTTCCGGTGCAGATTGCATACTACACAGGACTGCGGATCGGAGAAGCATGTGCACTGTGTTGGCAGGATGTTGACTTGGACAAGCAGTGCCTGACGGTACGAAGAAGTATCCGCTACAACGGCAAACGGCACAAAACGGAGATCGGTGCTACGAAACGCAAGAAGATCCGCACCGTGGACTTCTGCGACACACTGGCACAAATCCTACGGAGGGCGAAGAACGAACAGAACATAAACCGCCTGAAATATGGTGAGCTTTACAGCCTCAACTACTACAAAGAGGTCAAGGAAAAGAACCGTACTTACTACGAGGTCTATGCACTGCAACGGTCTGAGGAAATTCCTACGGAGTACAGGGAAATCTCTCTTGTGTGCCTCCGCCCCGACGGGAGCTACGAATCTCCTTCTGCGGTGAGCAGCATTCTCCGGACAGCACGACAGAAGATGCCGGAGCTGGGAGACCTTCATTTTCATCTGTTCCGACACACCTTCACCACCAACCTGCTGTCCCACGGTGCAGCACCGAAGGATGTGCAGGAGCTGTTAGGCCATGCCGATGTAGGAACTACCATGAACATCTATGCCCACTCCACCAAGGAAGCAAAGCGAACTTCCGCCCGACTTCTGGACAAAGTAGCCGGGGCAGAATAAAAAAGTTTCCCTTGTTTTGACCCGTAAGGGAAAAAACAAGGGAAATCCGATAAGGTAAAAGGCAAAACCAGCGAAAAACCGCCGTATAGAACCATTTTCAATGGGGTTTGAGAAAAAAGTTAGATAAATTCCGATTTATCGCACAGTTTGATTTAACGCTGCGTAGGGGCACGCATTGCGCGTCCGGTTCATGGCGGAACGGCATGAACACCAAAACCACCGAAAAAGATGTAATTTCTCCAAAAAACGAAACATTTTTCACAACCACCAATTTTTGGTGGTTGTCGGACGCGCAATGCGCGCCCCTACGAATGGTACGATAAATCGGAATTTGACGAAGGGCATGTTCAATGGGCTGTCTCATCTTGGTATGATGAGACAGCCCATTTGGGGTTATATGAACTTATGCGAAGTAGGCAAGGGCTGCATCGGAGTACGCCATGAGAGCCTTACACAGGGTTCCCAAAGTGCCCTCCTTGTTGTTGCCGTAGGTGTCTACACTGTATTCCAGCGTGTTGGAAACCCGAGTTTCACCTGCGTAAACAGCAACATGTAGAACGGAGCGGAGCTCTGCTGCCAGCAGACCGTCGAAGTCGAAGCTGTAACGCCCTGCTACGGTTCCGTAGGGCTGTGCCCCGATGACGGTGGCTGTTTTACTCTCGCCCTTATGATCCCTATAGGTCACACGGAGGCTCAACTCCTCCACACTGCCACTGTAGTTGGCAGCATTGAAGACATAACGCAGAGTCACCTTGCTGTCCAGCAGCAGGGACTTACCTACCCACAGAACAGTGGGAGTCTTCAGGTCCCCCAGATCCCTGTTGTGATTGCCGAAGGTCACAGCGTTCAGGTCCGTCAGGTAGTCTCGCTGCTCCTCTGTCATAGTCTGATCCACCAAGGCATCCGTACGGTAGCCCTTGAAGCTCTGAGCAGCAGAACCGTAACGCAGCAGCTCTGCACAGAGGGACTTGAGCTTTTGGGGACCGTCTGCCTTCCCTAACTGGCTATAGGCATAGTCTGCAATGCTGTAGCTGTCGATCTCTGACATCCATAGGCAATTGTCTCTCACAAATTCCACATGGGCATCGATTACATCAGCGATCTGCACAGCTGTCAGCCCCTCTAAGGTGAAATAGTAATACTCACCCTTGAGAACCGGCTCCAGGTATGCCGTGTACCGATCCACAAGATCATTTCCTTCATAAACAGGAATGTCACAAACCAGAACCGTTTGAGTGCAATTCTCTAACAGACGGGCAGGAACCACATAGTTAATGGAAATGTCACTTGCCAAATTCAGGGTGTGCTTGATCTCGATGGAGGGATCCGTTTGGATCTTGACACGTTGTTCATTTATGAAGGCTTCCGCCGCAAGGAGTGTGTAGGAGTCTACGCTGCACCGTACAGGCTCTGCAGCATTCCGCAGGCTGGGGATCTGGGGATCGTTGGGATGATCCTCCTGTACGGTATTGGGGTGAGCCTTGTAGGCGATCTTCATATCCGTAATAGAGAGCACCTGCTTCTGGGGGTTCGCCTCATCCGTATTCTCGTCCGAAGCGTTATAGATCACCAGATATACTGCATTGCTACTCCCCTTAATGGATCCGATCTTTTCAGTCGGCAGTGCATAATACTGTGCTGTAGAGCTTTCGATGGGGGCACTGACGGCATATATGCTTTCTACCGCCTTCTCGGGGTCTGTTTCTGTGGAATCAAGCTTTACGAAGCCTGCCTTCAGAGCCGCTTTGGAGCCGCTTAGGGTCTTGACCCCAATATCAATACTGAAGGGATCCTGATTGCTGGCAATGTTGACCTTATAGGCAATGGCTTGACCGGGATCTAAGTAGACCTCGTTCTTGGGACCGAGCTTATTATAGGTCTCGATCTTAGCTGTAATATGGGGAGGCTCCGGCACTGTGGGCTCCGTGGGAGCTGTAGACTCTGTAGGTGTCGTTCCCGGATTGGTAACAGGAGGGATCATATCCCCGGTGGGATCGGAGGAGTCTACGAAAATGGCTCCAGCCAGCTCTCCTAAATTGCCGTTCATATCCTCCGCTTCCAGAAGGATGTTGCGGATTTCCTTGAAGTGCTCATAGGCTTCCTTATCAATACGGTAGGCATAGAGCTCATCCCAGTTCTCTGCAGAGGTGGGGATCATGGGATCATAGATCCGCACTGCATCGAAGTAGAACTCTCCCCCACGATCCAAGAAGTCATAGGGGCTGTCTACCGCCTGATGCACACCGATAACTACACGATAGGTGCCGTGTGCCAAGCCCTGAACAGATGCCACCGGGATCTGGTACAGCTCTAACTCACCCTTATTATTGACGGTCAGTGTTTTCACGATCGTGTTGCTCTGATCATACACCGCCACACGGAGGGTTGCCTGATCCTGATTGGTACGGCTGATGAGATCGAAGCCCGTACCGGTAAAGGTGAATTCTGCCTCGGTGTAGGTTTCGGCAGCAGCGGCTTGTGGGTTAAAGGACTGGAGATTGATGCCTCTGCCTACAGTGAAGAGACTGCTGTAATCAGAATAGCCCGGATCATCTGTATAATGTCTGTCATAGCCGTAGACCACAGGAGGGATCTCTCCGGGTCCTACATAGACATAGTCTACAATGAGCTTGATGGGCTGATCCTCCTCTGCCCAGTAGAGCCTGTGGAAGCCGGGACAAATGCCCGTAACGGAATTGCAGTTCCGGAATTCATCATTCAGGGGGATGGTAGCCGTGACCCAGTCGCCCCTGCTCAGCTTCTCTCCATCTACGGTTGCACTGCCTGCTGTTGCCAGAGCATAGGGACGGGTTCCGTCATAGAAGTATTGCAGATACACCAGACCATCGGAGGTTCCTTGGCGGAGTCCCTCGATTCGGAATCGGATCTGGGCGATCTGTGCCTCATCCGGGTGGAAGTCCAAGGTAGAGACCGTGTTATTCTCTGCACTGACGCCCTCGCCCATTAAGCCGGTCTGGAACCAACTGAAGCCATCCTCGGCACGGATAATGTTTCCATTTTCGTCTGTCTTCTCAACAATACCGGTGGTATCAATGGTAACGATGCCCTTCTCATTATCCGTGGTAACAGACTTATCTCTGGTGCTGTTGATGCCCCATGTTCCCTGGGTATCCAGCTGGATATAGCCATAGCTGTCATTCTCATAGCGGATCCGATCCTCGGCATTGTCGTCGTAGTTGAAATACAAACCTCTAACCGTAGGATTGGCAAGGCCCTGAGACAGGGGCCCAATGTAGAGGTAATCAATGGTACAAACCGCCTTCTCGGTCTCGGACTTGGAGTCACAGATATGGAACTGAGGCTGAATGGCAGTAATATAATCTGCATTCAGATAATAGGGATTGGTCAGTGGGAAGCACAGAGTCATGTAGTCCCCATCTGCATCTCTGGGATCAATGAAAGTGGAACCCATATCTCTCCAGCTATTGTAATTGTCATAGCCTTCATAATAGCAATACAAGGAGAATTCTATCCTGCCATTGTTGCTGTAGCCGATGTCGCCACTATCGGTCATGTTGGGCTTATTGACTGCATTCACCAACTTCACGCGGGCAATGCAGTAATCCCGATCTCCCGGCACATAGCGGAGGGAACGAGCCTTGTTAGTAATAGAATTATACTCAATCTTATTCCTATAGGAATTGTCTGTAAGTATCAGCTCACCGTTTTCGATGGTAACGGGGTCGGAAGCTACAGACGACCAATACCAGTTCTCCAACAGGTCGTAGTTATAGCCGCCGTAAATTGGGCTGCTGTAGCGAGTCTTGTCTGCATCCGTGTTTGTAAAGTCGAAGAACAAGGCATTGTCTGTAAGAGGGACCGCTCCCGTATCCCGTTCAGGGAGATAAGCGTAGGGACCAACATAGAAGTAGTCTACCTGGTAGTGAACCTTATTTGCCTCTACCCCCATCTCACTAAAGGCAAGAGAGAGATTGGTTACGGTAGCATAGTCTGAGAGCTTTGCCACATTCTTGTCCGTAACGATCTCATCAAGAGGGATCGTCCGAACGATCCATCCCTGATCCTTTACCTCGGTAATGGGGATGCTATATATCGCCAAACTGCTATCTGCTGTGCGACCGGGCTTCAGCTGTCCACCGTAGTACAGAGACACTCTGCCCTCATTCACCGGTCTACTTCCATTGCTTCCATTGGATACACTGTGAGAAACTCCGTCTACTCGGAAGCGGATCTGCATATAATTCTTTTCCACGGGAGTGTAGGAGATCCCCGTAAGATTCATGGTGCCGAAGCAGCCATCTGCACCTGCCATGTTGGCAGTAGACTGCAGCATGGCAACGCCTCCTTCTGTTGTCAGCACAAAGCGATCATAAGTGTTCCAGTTCTCTTCTTTATCAAAATTCGTGTTCCCGTACAGTGCTGTGTCATATCGCAGAGCATCGGAGGGGGAGTCGTCGAAGCCGAAGTACAGGTAATCCGGAGCGTTGGTTCCCTCTTCCGGTGCGTAGGCGGGGCCAATGTAGATGTAGTCAATGGTAATGGTACCCGTTCCCTTGATCTTGGTAAACCAGATCCGGAAGCCCTGCACCAACTCCTCCCGATAGAACTGATCCGTAAGCTCCATACGAATGGTTGCATACTGTCCCATAGCGGAGACAGAGCGAGAGCTTCCCGTTCCTCTCTCCGTGGTATCGGAGGATACAAACTGCTGCTCTGCCGTCAGAGCCTTCTCTGTCGGGAATGTGCTGTTGGCTTTGGGGACAAAATAGGAGGCAGCCACACCGGGGAGCACGGTCGTATTGGAGAAGCCGTCAAACTTCAGGCGAATTTCAAAAATAGATTGATCCGAAGGCTTGTAGTCCAGAAGCACGCCGTCTGTGGAGGTGGGATCATTTGTGTAGGGCTTGAAAATATGATCCAGCAGAATATTCTCAGCAGAGGTTCCTACGGTAAGGACCATAGCCTCCTTATACAGCGTGTCATACTCCACCTTGCTTATACGGGAGGTCTTATAGCCCCAGCCATCACGGTCAAAGTCAACACCCTTATACAGGGGATTGTCTCTGTAGCGATCCTCATAGCCCTCCCCGTCAAAATCTACGAAGAAGGCGTTATGGGGAATCAGCTCACGGTCAATCTCCATGGAATAATAAATATCCCCCGCCCGATCAAAGTCTTGATGATCGGCAATGTCCGGTCCTAAGTAGATATAGTCGATGGTCAGCTTGCCCAACTGCTCAGAGCTGATGCTGATCAGATTCTTGAAGGAAGGGCGGATGGCAGTGATATACCGTGCCTTTGCGAATTGGGAGCTTGTAATGGGAATGCGTACCGTTACAAACTCTCCGCTGACATGGTCGGCTGTCAGAACCAAGGGCTGGGTAAGATAGTTCCCGGTGATCTCGTCAGGCGTGCCTCCCATATCGGAATACTTGGAGTTCCAGGTATAGTAGCCGAAATCAAGAACTGCATTCCCGTCGGGAGCCTGGAAGTTCTCCAGCTTGAATCGCATTTGCAGGAACATATTGCTGCTTGGCTTGATCCGCAGAGCATAGTTCTCATTTAAATGCCGTCCGGGCTGGACATAAAGGGCTCCCGTAGAGGGCTTCAGACTTCCGTCCGCCTGCTCTATGTTCCGCATGGCTACGGATATGGTGCCCTCCTTCTGATCCAGCGTGGGATGATCCTTTACGGCTGCATTATCGGGATGCCCCGTAAAGCTGACCCAATATGCCAGATTATCCAGATCCATGCCACCGTAAATGGGATTATCCCGATAACGATCCAGATAGCCTGTGCCGTCGAAGTCTACGAAGAAAGCGTTGTCGGGCACATCCTCCTTATGGATCCGAGGCCAGGGAGCAGTTTCCGTTTTTTCCGTCCAATCTCCGGAAGCATCCGCCCCATTTACCTTGGCAGAGGTGGTAAAGATCCCCTCTGCGAAGTCCGTCTCGTAATAGGTAACAGTAGCAGGCTGGATACGAACCTCTACGCAGATATAGCTGTAGCGGAAGCTCTTCCCCGGATTGTCCGGATCGGCGACATAGCAGTTATCCAGAGCATATACCGCAAAAACAGAATCCGTGTCCGTCAAGAATTTGTCGGGAGTGTAGGTAATGCGACCTTTTTCTCGTCGGAAGCTGCCGAAGGTTCCCTGATAGGTATCCCCTTCCTGAACCAGAATCAAATTCTGTGGCTGGTTCTTCATAAAGCTACCGTGAGAGCTCTTTGCCAAGAAGCCTACCAAACCGGTCACAGATACATCTCGATTGGTGTAGATATGATTTTCCAGCTCGTCTAAGGGTATAAATACAGTTTTCCCGTAGTCCAGAACCACCTGATCCACATCTGCTGTAGGCAGATCTGTAATCTTCTGACTCATAACGCGAATCGAGCGACCTGCAGAACCGTTGACCTCTACAGGGCTCCGCAGAGGAGGGGCATAGTAGCAGGTAGAACGAAGGGTGTTCACATATGGCGTGTCCCCCTCCGTGGAGTTCCGCTTGAACCCATAGAGTATCAGCTGTGCTTTGGGAGGAACGCCCAGACGAAGGAGCTCCATAAGCTGATCTTCTGTCAGCCCCTTTAGGAGGTAACTTCCTTCCGGGAAGGGAGCATAGGAGGTAACACCACCGGTAACCGTCTCTCCTATCAGAGAGGGATGCAAGGTATCCCTCAGGAATGTACCGTAATCCTCTACAGTAACAGGGATCTGCCCATTTACGGAGGTCCCGTCGTAGCTGCGATACAATACCAAGAGATCGGATAATTGGGTGGTCGCACCATTGGTATTCGCTGTAGGAGAGGAGAGGGAAATCGTGTCAGGGCTCAGTGTTACCCCCAAGCTTCCATCCTCAAAGGACACATTGTACAGAGGAAGGTCACGCTTATTCAGCAGCTCAAAGCTGTAGGCAATGGTATCTCCCTTACTGACAATGCTGTTGTCATCCAAATAGACTCCCATAGAGGTCGCAGGATCTTCCATGGGTTTTCCGTCGGATGCCACAAGATACTGACTCTTGGTCGTCACAGCATCGGAGTCTAAAATCCTAATATTGGTACGGAAGGTAAGATTGGATGCGTAGGCTCCTCGTTCTGCATAGAACATATCGAAGGTATAAACCTGTCCGTCAACCAAGCCCAGTTCTTCCTTCTTGTCGTTCAAATACAGAGAGTCCGTAACGGATGCGTGGTTTCCTCCTAAATCCACAGCGATCTTGTTATTGACGAAGAACATCACATCGTCGTCACCTGTAAAGGTGAAATACAAATTCTGATCCTCGTAATACACGAAGCTGCCGTGGGCACGCATGGACATACTGAAATTGCTCTGCCATGTGTACATACTCTTGTAGCCAAAGCTTACACCGCTACCCACATCCGTGTCATTGTAGTTGTCTTTCTCAAAGCCGAGACCGTCAATGGGCTGGAAGTTGGGATGCTGCCTGGGCATGGTGGCCTCAGGAGAATTATAGATATAGGAGCCGCTGTATGCCATGGGCTTGTCGGAGTTCAAGGTATAATACCCATCCGCTTGCTTATACATTCGCAGGGTATTGCGTTCCGGAACTATGATATTGTAGGGATAGCCGTCATGGAACAAATACTGTTCCTCATCCGGCACAGGTCTCCAGAAGTAGTGAAGAATATAATATGCCATATCGAAGCAGGTACGAACCTTGTCCCAAGCCAGATCGCCGCCGTTGGCTTTTGTGGTGGTTTTCGTAAGGGTATCTGCAAAAGAGCCGTAGGTCAGATCTATTTCTGTATAGGTCTTGTTTCCTTGTTCATCGTAGCTCGCTACCGGAATCTTCTTGCTGTCGATGATCTGGATGAAAACATTGTTGTGGTGACCCTTTGACTGATTTGCCATACTGAAATGCAATTGTCTGTACAAACCTGCTGCCACAAACTGCACTGTATCGGGATGATAAACAGGATAGCCATTCTCATCCAAAGTGGGAAGGGTCAAGCCCAGTCTTGCATTTCTAATGATACTGGGATCCATGTCCGGGTGCAGAAGGCTTCCGGGAAGGAAGACCTGCTTGTTCTGGTCATCCAATCTCGGACCGTTTCGCTCATTTTGCACCAAATGATATCCGGTTGGATGCATCAGGATACCATCGGTACGGAAGTCCAGTATCTCCACAGGGATATCAATATAATCCAGTGTATCATCCAGAAGAGTCCGGAAGCCCAGCAAGCCATTGGTCTGATCTCGCAGAGTCTCGGAGATATTTTCTGCATATTTCAGGTCCTCGGCAGAGGGCTCTGCGTAATATCTGTTGTAGAGGGAAAGGCTTTCCTCCAATGCGTTCAGGAAGTCCCTAAAGGTGGATTCTTTATAGGTGCCGGGCTGTGCCAGGAAGGTCTGCAAATAAGCCTTCATAGAGGTAAGGGCGTCATAAATCGGCTGCACAGACCAAACAAAGCGATACAAATACAGCTGATTGTAAGGAGTATTTGCATACTCGTGGAACTCAAAGTAATTCTTATCTGCGGAGAGACCAATGACATCCGTGTTGTATTTGGCAGGATCCCCCGAGTCCATGAACTGCGTGCGAAGGAACGCAGTCTTCCCGTCTCCGCTGCACACCATTTTGAGATCGTAGTATTTTGTAGCTTCGGGCACAATATCGCGACTATTAGCAGCATGGGTCAAAAAGTAGTCACCACGGAAGCCAATCTGATAATAAGCTCTGTTATTGATATCGATCTTGTAAAAGCGGTAGGTAAGGGTATATGCTTCCTTCGCGCCCACAAGGGAATTCCCGTCAACGGTAACCTTCTGGGCTTTGACTTTACCGTTAGACAGGTTAGAGCTATCAAAAACATAGGTCTGCCCATCCACCTCAGCCGCAAGGTAGTAGTTCCGATCTAAATTTGCTAACGGTGCATCCACACCATAACCTGTCAGATCAAGCCGGGTGTTTCCGTGCTTAGTAGCCCCCTCGGGATCAGGGAGATCATTGATCTGTTGGAGCAGAGACTGTGCCTGAGTCATTAGCTCTGCCTGACGAGAAGTCTCTCCACGAACAGCTTGATTTTCTTCTGTCGGATCAACAGGGGATACGACTGCCTCCTCTGCCTTTGCAGGGACTACGGACGGTGGGAGCAGTCCCAGAACCATAGACAGAAGCAGAAGCAGAGACAAGAGCCGTCTAAAAGATCCTCGTGCTTTCATAAAAACCCTCCTTATGTAACAAATGTTTTTACATTATAATAAGCAATGTCCATCCTCAAAGAATCCGTTGCATCAACCAACTTAAGCCCGGAGGATACACAAACCCATTTTATTAAACTATAATACATTTCGTCGAATTAATCAACATCCATTCTGCCCAGTATTCCCAAAAAATCCACATTTCCCAATGCATTGCGTGATAAACTATGGTAAAGTTATCTCTCGAAGGATCTCTCCCCCTCCTGCACCCTTGCGTGCAGCACCGACGCATAATTCATAAAACTACAATCCGACAAATTCCGATTTTCCGCACCCTTCGTAGGGGCGCGCATTGTGTCAAGAGTAACATGGTATACACTTTGTGTAAATACATGGTATACACATTTCATACTCCAAGAGAATAATCCTGTTGTTCTTAGATTCAGAGCTTGAGGCATAGTTAGCCACCCCGAAGGG
>JAGBGB010000158.1 GCA_017936205.1 Oscillospiraceae bacterium | reverse complement strand
TGGCAAAGAGCATCGTTCTTTTTGAGTATGGTTCAAAATCGTAGTGCCACGGGCGAAGACACAGCTTCGCCCCTACAGCGCATGATTTTCGCTGAAGGCCTTGCTATATAGCGGTTTGCTTATTAAAGGTTATAACCTGATACAAATATATTAATAGGGAAAGTCTGCTTCTGTCAAGAGAAATCCTTCCGCAAAGACCTTTCTTTTGACCCTTTGGGAACAATCAGACAGGGAATGCCCATAAGAGACGGAAGCCCTGACGGGTATGAACGATTTTTCGGATTTCTTAATACAATGGAATGAAGGAAAGGGGGATGGGCATGGAGCAAAGGCTGCATGGAATGATACAGGGGCAGGAGGGGCGACTTTTAGAGGCAGAGGTAGCGGGAGCTCTGGGACGCCGATTACGGCAGTTCGGCATGATAGCAGGAACCGAGATCCGTTATTTGGGTCGGAGCCCCTTGGGCAGCCCTCTTCTGTTCCTTGTGCGGGGGACGGTTTTGGCGCTTCGGGAGCAGGATTGCAGACTGCTGCGGGTGGAGGTGGAGCCATGAGCCGCATTGCACTGATCGGGAATCCCAATGTGGGGAAAAGCACACTGTTCAACGCCTTGACCGGTCTGAAGCAGCACACAGGGAACTGGCCGGGGAAAACCGTAGAGCTCGCTTGCGGAGAATATGACTATAAAGGAAAAACCTATGAGTTAGTGGATCTGCCCGGCACCTACTCTCTGGAGGGGGCCTCTCCGGAGGAGGAGCTCGCAGTGGAATTCCTGAAGGAAGGGAATGCAGATTGTGCTGTGGCGGTCTGTGATGCAAGCTGCTTGGAACGAAGTCTGATCCTGGGCTTACAGGTGCTGTACCATTTCCCACGGACGATCCTCTGTATCAATATGATGGATGAGGCAGAGCGGAATGGTCTGCATGTAAATATCCGGGAGCTTTCTGCTCGTTTAGGCGTTCCTGTGGTGGGGATCAGCGCAGCACAGAAGCAGGGGCTGGAACAGCTTCGGGAGCAGCTTAGGCAGCTATGCGAAGGCTTCCTACCATGTACACCCCTTCTGAACAAGGGGGAAAACTGGGCGATCCTTCAGGCGCAGGAATTGAGCTGTCTTACCGACAGCTCACAGCGTCCACAGGCCCCCTCCTTTACGCAGAAGCTGGATCGGGTGCTGCTCCATCGGATCTGGGCATACCCCATTCTGCTGCTCCTGGTTCTGGGGGTGTTCTGGCTGACCATTGAGGGAGCCAATTATCCATCTCGTGGCTTGGAGTGGATCTTCGCCGCTCTTGGAGAAGGCCTGGGAAGGCTGTTGGAGGGAATGCCCCCGTGGCTCCATGGCTTGCTTATAGATGGAATATATGGGACGGTTACTGCAGTGGTAGCGGTTATGCTGCCACCGATGGCAATTTTCTTTCCTGTTTTTACTCTGCTTGAGGATTTTGGTTATTTACCGAGAGTGGCGTTTCTGCTGGATGAGGGATTCCGCCGCTGTGGAGCCTGCGGAAAGCAGGCTCTGACCCTTTGCATGGGCTTCGGCTGCAATGCGGTGGGCGTTACAGGCTGTCGGATCATTGATTCACCCCGGGAACGGCTTATGGGGATCCTGACCAATGCCTTCGTCCCCTGTAACGGACGATTTCCTACCCTGATCCTGCTGCTGGGACTGTGCGTAGGCGGCTCTAACAGAGGACTGCAGGCTCTTGGTCTGACTGCATTGGTATTCCTTGGAGTGGGTGTAACTCTGCTCATATGTAAGCTCCTTCACAGGACGGTGCTGAGGGGAGAGGAATCTCTGTTCCTTATGGAACTGCCTCCCTACCGCAGACCCAGAGTGGGGCAGGTGCTGCTCCGAGCCATGATAGATCGCTGTTTGACCATTCTGGGCAGAGCAGTGGCAGTGGCAGCTCCCATGGGGCTGCTGATCTGGCTTCTGCAATGGATCCCTGTAGGGGAGCTGAGTCTGCTGGGGCATTTGGCACAGCTGCTACAGGAGCCCGCTGCCCTCTTCGGTCTCAGCGGAGGGGTGCTGCTGGCGTTCCTACTGGGCAGCCCGGCCAATGAGCTGGTCGTGCCCATTGCAGTGCTGATCCTGACAGGCAGCGGAGGCTCCGAGGCAGAGCTGCTGCCTTATTTGAGCCTGCAGCAGAGCCTGTGTATGCTGATCTTCACCCTGTTTCACTGGCCCTGTACCACCACTCTTTGGACGATCTACAAGGAAACCCACAGTCTAAAATGGACGGCTCTGGCATGGCTTCTGCCAACAGCGGTGGGACTTGGTCTGTGCTTCCTGTTACAGCTGATTTTACCTGCATAATCTCAAAAACAAGGTTGCTATAGGGACGATTCTATGATATGATAATACTGTTTCTTGATAAAATGGTTTGAAAACCATTTTATTGCAGGATGAATATCCTGCACCGCCTATGGCGGCAAGAACAGTATTACAG
>JAGBGB010000157.1 GCA_017936205.1 Oscillospiraceae bacterium | reverse complement strand
GTTGCAGATGAATCCCTTTACAGAGGATGCAGAGCCCAATCATTGGCTGTCCTGCCTGATTTTAGACAGGGAGTGTCCTGTAACTCCCGGGCAGCTTCTTGCCCGCTTGAGTGAAGAGAATATTGAAGCCCGTTACATCTGGAAGCCCATGCACTTGCAGCCGGTCTTTGCAGATCGTGACTATATTTGCGCAGGGGAGAGCTCTGTCAGTGAGGAGATCTTTGACCGTGGACTTTGCCTGCCCAGTGATATTAAAATGACTGAAGAGGAACAGGATTATGTGATTGCTTTGATCCGTAAGCTCCTGACCGAGGAAGCATAAAGGATAGGGATTTCATGTATGCAAATTGCTTGAAACGCGTTTTAGATTTTACCCTGGCATTGTTTGCTCTGCTGCTGCTGTCTTGGCTCCTTCTGATCTTGACAGTTCTTGGGGCAATCAAGATGAAGGGTAATCCCTTCTTTACCCAACCCCGACCGGGGAAGGGAGAGAAGATTTTTCCTCTTATTAAGTTCCGTACCATGACGAACGAAAGGGGCGCTGACGGTAAGCTCCTGCCCGATGAGAAGCGGATCACCGGGTACGGACAGTTTATGAGGGGTAGTTCTTTGGATGAGCTGCCGGAGCTGTTGAATATTCTTGTGGGTCATATGTCTGTGGTTGGACCTCGTCCTCAGCTGGTGAGGGACATGGTCTTTATGACACCTGAGGAGCGTAAGCGCCACAATGTCCGCCCCGGTTTGTCGGGTCTTGCCCAGATCAGTGGCAGAAATGCTCTCAAGTGGGAGAATAAGCTGGCTCTGGATTTGGAATACATAAGGAACATTACCTTCCGCGAGGATCTTAGGATCATTCTTCAGACTCTGAAGATCGTCATCGGAAGGGGAGAGAGCCCCACTGAGCTGGCTGTGACCTCTGATTACGGTGATTATCTTCTGGAGAAGGGTAAAATCGATCCGGAGACCTATGCCCGTAAACAGGAAGAAGCCAAAGAACTACTGGGAGTATAAGAACCTCGATCAAAGGAAGATTTTATATTTATGAGCGAACTGATCTCTATTATTATGCCATCGTATAATACGGGGGCGCAGATCGGTGATACCATCCGTAGTATACAAGCACAGACCTACAGAAACTGGGAGCTCATCATTGTGGATGATTGCTCTACAGATGATACGGATCGTGTTGTGGCATCCTTTGCAGACCCGCGGATCCGTTATTTTAAGAATGAACAGAATTCCGGTGCGGCTCTGAGCCGTAATCGTGGACTCCGGGAGGCGAATGGTAGGTATATTGCCTTCCAGGACAGCGATGATCTTTGGGAGCCGGAGAAGCTGGAGAGACAGCTGGCATTTATGAAGGAGCATGGTTATGCCTTTACCTTTACAGACTATCGGATCCGATATCCGGATGGCAGCGAGTCTCCCTATATCTATACAGGCCCGAGAAAAGTCAGAAAATGGCAAGTGTATTGCTATTGCTATTTTTCCACCATCACAGTATTATATGACAGAGAAGTGGTGGGGCTGATCCAGATCGAGGACATTAAGAAGAACAATGACTACGCTATGTGGTTTCAGGCTGCGGAGAAGACTGTCATGTACCGTTTCCCGGAGTGTCTGTCTTGGTACTGCAAGCGTGATGCCTCTATCTCCAGCGGAAGCAAGCTGAAGCTGATCCGTCATCACTACATTATGTATCGGAAGGCTCTTCATAAAATGGTGCTTCCCGCTCTGTTCTATACGGGATTGAACTTGGTCTGCGGTACTCTGAAAAAACTGATCTATAGGGAACGGGTAGAATAAGTCCCTTCTGAAATGGTGGGTGGCTTTTCTGACCTGTTCCCTAATTGCAGGTGGGACAATCCTATGAATGAGCGCTGCGTCCCCTTGCCTTATTGCTGTCAGGAGGTCTATGGAATGCGGATATTGTATCTGTCCAATGCCTGTGCTGAGGAGGAATTCTACGAGATTTTTACGGAGAAGATCAAACCGTCCCAAGCGGCGCAGAAATACCACACGCTCCAGATCCAGGGACTGCGGGAGACCGGACAGGAGCTTACTGCCTTGTGTATTCCGGCAATTTCCCGTGTTACTTATAAAGGGGTTTTCTTCCGTTATAGGGGAAGAAATAAGGATTTCCTCTTTATGCCGATGGTGAATATTCCGCTACTTCGGAATATTTGGATGTTCCTGTATGTTTTTTTCTTTACCCTCTTCAGAACCATTGGGAAGAGGGGCGATGGAGTGATCTGCGACGTACTCAATACAACGGTGTCAATGGCAGCTCTTTCTGCATGCTTCTTGACAAGGACTCCGTCGGTCGGAATCGTTACGGATGTTCCCACCAAGAGAGCTTTTGAGGTGCGGAACCCGGTGAAAAAGCTGGCGGCAAGGGTCTGCTGGTTCCAGCTGGGGAAGTTTGACAGATATATCTTCTTGACACATGCTATGAATGACCTGATCAACAGGAAGAATCGTCCCTACATGGTTTCTGAGGGCCATGTTGACAGCCATGCTGCGGCAGTGACAGATAGTATTGATCAAAAGTATGAGAAGAAGGTTTGTATCTACGCCGGCTCCCTGCGAGAGATATACGGGATCCCTTATTTGGTAGAGGCATTCCTGAAGGCAGATGTCCCCAATGCAGAGCTTCATATTTATGGTGCGGGGGAGTATGAACAGACTCTTTGGGAGCTGTCGGAGAAATACCCATCGGTCCGGTTTTTCGGACTGATGCCCAACGAGCATATTGTCCGAGAGGAACGGAAGGCAACCCTCCTGATCAATCCTCGTCCTACTGATGAGGAGTATACCAAATACTCCTTCCCCTCCAAGAATATGGAATATATGGTCAGCGGCACTCCTGTTCTGACCACAAAACTACCTGGTATGCCCGAGGAGTATGAGGAATTTGTATATCTGATTCCTCAGGAAAACGCTGACGCTTTGGCACAGGAGCTTAGGAAGCTCCTGTGTAAATCGGCAGAAGAACTGTTCGCCTTTGGTCAAAGGGCAAAGACCTTCGTATTGGAAAATAAAAACAATGTTAAGCAGGCGGAGCGGATCTGCAGATTCCTGTCGAACTCTTGATATTGTTAAATAAAGCTGAGGATTCTATGAGAAATAGTAAGCTGATAAAAAAGAGTGATAATCGAATATTTTTTAGAATATTTGTGGCGCTGCTTTGGTCTAAGGAGATCCTCTTGGATTATTTCAGAGGGGCTATTATGAAGATCCCCGTGCTGTCTGCTATGTCGGATTACATTATCCCAACAGTGCTGTTCCTGATGTTCCTGCTGTCCTATAAGATCATTATAAGCAGACTTAGAGGTTCGGACTTTGTGTTTGTAATGCTCTGCATTTTGATCTATGTGGCGAACTTCTTTTTCTATAAGCGGAACCGAGCTTTCTTTCAGGAGGAGTGGATGGATTTTGCCATAGGCTGTCTGCCGTTCTACTTTGTTGGTGTTGCACTGAAGTCGGATGATGAGGGAGCACTTCTGAAGCTGCTGTATCGGATTTCCTGCCTGTCTGTGCTTGCTTTCTGTGCTTACATCCTGTTTGTGAACCAAATGGACGAGTCCTCCATACGTGACGGGGATATGAATAATGCTTACAATATTCTTCCCCATGCTTGTATGACCTTCTATTATATGCTCAAGGAGTTCAGATGGTACAGGCTCGTCATTTTTCTCCTGTCTGCATTAGCACTGCTGATGCTGGGAACCAGAGGTGCAGTGCTGTGTCTTCTGGTGTTTATTGTCCTGTGTTCGGCTTTGACGGTTCGCTTTAAGCACCCTCTTGTGCTGTTGGCTATGGTGGTTGTTTGCCTGCTCTTTGTGTTTTTTCAGGAACTGACGGATTGGCTCATGAATGCGGCATATTCCATCTGTGAGAGTCTTGGACTCAGCACCCGTGTTTTTGACAAGATTATGTCCGGTGATTTCGCTGTTTCTGATGCCAGAGTCAATCTGAAAGATCGTGTTCAGCATTATCTCCTAGCCTACCCTCTGGTGGGACTGGGTATTTACGGCGACCGATTTGTTTCCGGTGGACAGTATGCTCATAATCTGTTCTTGGAGATCTACGGTCAATTTGGCATTTTAATGGGGACCATTATAACTGGAGCTCTTGT
>JAGBGB010000156.1 GCA_017936205.1 Oscillospiraceae bacterium | reverse complement strand
GCTTGCCGGCCAGCAGCCACTTCTTAACGACCTTCTTCTGCATCTTGTACAGGCAGACCTCGATATGCTGCTCGAAGTCCTCGTACTTTTCAGCGAACTTGTCAGCGAAGTCCAGGCGGGCAGCGGTCAGACGCTCCTCACGGATGTTCTTGTTATCGGTATCCAGAGCATACTCGATCTGGTCCATGCCGTAAGCACACAGCTCGTCCAACAGCTCATGGTTGACAGCTGCCTTCTCGAAGGTGAACTTGGGCTTGCCGATGGTATCAACGATGGAGTTGATGAACTTCACGATCTCCATGTTGGTCTCGTGAGCAACACGGATGGACTCGTAGACGATAGCTTCGGGAGCTTCCTTGGCTTCGGTCTCGATCATAACGACCTTCTCGAAGGTAGAAGCAATGCAAACGAAGCAGTCGCACGCCTCACGCTGCTCAGCGGAGGGGTTGACAATGTACTCACCGTTCAGGTGGGCAACATTGGTGGTAGCAACAGGTCCGTTCCAAGGCACATCGGAGCTGGCAATGGCGATAGAAGCGCCCAGAGAAGCAACGACTTCTACAGGGTTCTCGTAATCGTTAGCCAGAACGGTGCAGGTAACGACCACATCGTTACGGAGCTCATCGTCAAAGAGGGGGCGCATGGGACGGTCGATGATACGGCTATTCAGGATGCCTCTCTCAGAGGGCTTGCCCTCACGACGGTTGAAGCTGCCGGGGATCCGACCTACGGAGTACATTCTCTCCTCGAACTCAATGGTCAGAGGGAAGTAGTCAATGCCTGCCTTGGGGTCGGGGGAGCAGGTAACGGTGGTCAGGACGGTGGTGTCGCCATAGCGGCAGATGCACTCGGCATTGGCAAGCTCTGCAACCTTACCGGTTTCTACGGTGAAGGTACGGCCGCCGATGACGGTTTCGAATACATGATGATTGGGGTACTGTTTTCTGGTAACCATAATGTTTCCTCCTTATAGAATATAGAAAAAATGAAATGTGTTCTGTGGGAGGTTTAGCACTTGAAGCTGCGTTCAGGTTCTGAGCGTACCTTCAACTGCTAAACAGCACTCCCACAAGGTTGGGCTATCAAGTGGGGCTCGAAAAATTATCTTTCGAGGGGATGGTGAGAGATTTTGTCCCAGATCTTGCGTTGAAGCCCGCAGGAATACTTTGTGTATTTCAAGGGATTCAAAAACAAAAGTTGGGGCAAAAGATCCGGCATCCACCGGAAGGAATTTTGAGAGACCCACTCAATAAAAAGGGCGACCGCAAGGGCCGCCCGACTTTTCGTATTACTTACGGATGCCCAGACGAGCAATGATGGAACGATAGCGGCTGATGTCCTTCTTTGCCAGATAGTCCAGCAGGCTGCGGCGCTTACCAACCATCATGAGCAGACCACGACGGGAGTGGTTGTCGTGCTTGTGCTCACGCAGATGCTCGGTGAGCTCGTTGATGCGAGCGGTGAGGATAGCGATCTGGACCTCGGGAGAACCGGTGTCGCCTTCGTGGGTTGCGTACTCTGCAATGATAGCAGTCTTCTTGTCCTTCAGGATCATGTGTGTTTCCACCTTTCTTAAAATATGTCCTACGGCTAAGTTTGGGCGGATGGAATGCTGTTCTTCAGCCTTCTCCCGAAACTGAGCGCGCGGATCGATCGCCGGCAAACCGCCAGCCATACCATAGTATCATATTTCTACGAAAAAGTAAAGAGATATTTTTCTGAAAATCCTGTGTTTTCGGAAATTTCTACTCCTTCATGGGTCAGTAGGTAGCGTTTGGCATCCAATCCGGCAGAGAACCCTCCCAAGCCGTTCTTAGAAACCACACGATGACAGGGCAGCAGGATCAGGAACGGATTCCGTCCCACCGCATTGGCAACCGCTCTGCAAGCAGTAGGCTGACCGATCGCTCTGGCTAACTCGGAGTAGGTCACTACCCTGCCATAGGGGATCTTGGACAGCTTGCTCCAGACCAGCCGTTCGAATTCTGTTCCGCTGAAAAGGAAGAACAAAGTAAAGTCTGTCCGTTTCCCTGAAAAATATTCCTCTAACTGTGCCGCCGTCTGTTCTGTGACGAAATTGGGGCGCTCGTCCTCGTCTCTCTGCACAGCGATCTCCACTCCGCGGAGCTTCCGCTGATCTGCGGTGAGCTTCAGCAGGCCCACAGGAGTCTCTATGTACTGTAACATCGTCTCTTACCCCAAGAAGAAGTCCAGGGCGTGAATGCCCATGACCATCACAAGTGTTATGATCAATCCTGCCATTACGACACCCAATGCGATGGAAGAAATCGCCCGCTTCAGCCGCATATCCATAAGGGCAGCAATGAGAGCGCCTGTCCACGCTCCGGTTCCGGGCAGAGGAATGGCAACGAACAGCAGAAGTCCGATAAATTCGGATTTTTTCACCTTTCCGCTTTTGCTTGCGGCGCGCTCTTCTAACTTAGTCGCAATTTTCCCCAGCTTCTCATAGCGCTTCATCCACTGAAAGATCTTCCGGATAAACAGCAGGATAAAGGGCACGGGCAGAAGGTTCCCAATCGCTGCCAGCGGATAAACCAGCCAGGGCTCCAAACCGGCAGTAATACCATAGGGAATTGCGCCACGGAGCTCTATCACCGGCACCATAGAAATCAAGAATGTAATCAGGTATTTCATATTGTATCTCACTTTACGGAAAAATTTCATTCTATTTTACCACATTCGCAGGAAAAATGCAATCATTCCGCATTATTTTCATGGCTAATTATTTCCTTGAGAAAACTACTTGCATTTTTAGCGGTAATATTATACAATAATTGTTTGTGAAGTGTATCAAACAGAAAGGAGCTTTGATTCTCTATGAGTAGCTTGAAGGAAAACAAAATGGGCGTCATGCCGGTTGGAAAGCTACTGTTCCAAATGGCGCTGCCTCTTGCCCTGTCCATGCTGGTACAGGCATTGTACAATGTGGTAGACAGTATGTATGTAGCCCGCATTTCTGACGAAAACAACCACGCTCTGGCTGCAGTGTCTTTGGCCTTCCCGGTGCAGAACATTATGATCGGCATTGCCACAGGTATTTCCGTAGGCGTCAATGCCCTCATGTCCCGCGCCCTTGGGTCGAAGGATCCCCAGCAGGTCAACCGTGTTGCCAAGAACGGCGCCTTCCTGTCCGTGATCGGTATGATTTTGGTTGCGCTCTTCGGCATTTTCATGGCAGAACCCTTTATGCGTACCCAGACCACCAACGCAGAGGTCATTGCCTACGGTGTGAAATATATCCGCATTATCACTGTTGTGTCCTTTGGCATTTTCGGCGAGATCCTGACAGAACGGCTACTGCAGTCCACAGGGCGCACCCACTACACCCTCTTTACCCAAGGCACCGGCGCCATTCTGAACATCCTTCTGGATCCCGTTTTTATTTTTGGATGGGGTCCCATTCCCCGCATGGAGGTGGCAGGAGCTGCGGTTGCAACGGTAATTGGTCAGATCGTTGCCTTCCTTTTGGGTATTTACTTCAATATTCGCAGAAACCCGGATGTGTCTCTGAATTTCCGAGGCTTCCGCCCGTGTAAGAAAACTTCGGGACAAATTCTGGGGATCGGCATTCCCTCCATTATTATGGTTGCCATTGGCTCCCTGATGTACACCAGCCTGAACATTGTTCTGGAACGCTTCGACACCATCAGTCCCGGACTGGGTCTCACAGGTTCCACCGTATTCGGTGCATATTTCAAGCTGCAGAGCTTCGTCTTCATGCCCATCTTCGGCATGAGCAACGCTGTCCTTGCCATTACTGCCTATAACTACGGTGCCGCAAAGCCCGATCGGATCATGAAGACCATCCGCTACGGCATTACTGCCTCTGTTACCATCATGGCATTAGGCTGCCTACTGTTCCAGCTTGCGCCGGAATTCCTGCTGAGCTTCTTCAATCCCAGCGGCGAAATGCTTGAGGTAGGTGTTCCTGCCCTGCGGATCATCAGCAT
>JAGBGB010000155.1 GCA_017936205.1 Oscillospiraceae bacterium | reverse complement strand
TATGTAACGGAAGCTGTGGAAAGAGGGCTGCTTAACGGCTTGGGGAAGAATCGCTTCGGTCCCTCGAAGACCATGACCAGAGCCATGGTGGTCACGGTACTCCACCGCCTTGCAGGGAGCCCGGAGTCTACTGCGGAGCATCCCTTCACAGATGTTCCGGAGGGACAATGGTATGCCGAAGCTGTAGCGTGGGCGTACGAGGAGCAGATCGCAAACGGTGTCAGTGAGGATCGCTTCGGTGTGAACGAGGCTATTAGCCGACAGCAGCTTGTAACCATGCTGTACCGCTTTGCCCAGATCGCACAGATCGACACAAATGGACGAGCAGATCTGGGGAGCTTTGCGGATACCCCTGCAATCTCCTCCTATGCCTCAGAGCCCTTCCAATGGGCAGTTGCGATGGAGATCATCAACGGCGATGACGGCTGTCTGCTGCCGAACAACTCCGCCACCCGTGCCCAGTGTGCCAAAATCATGGTTCTGTTCTCAGATCTTATGCCATAACGCAAGAAGCAAAATAGAGGTTGTCTCAAATGCCGATCATCTGAGACAACCTCGTTCTTTCTTCCCACCCAAATTCCGATTTGTCGCTCCCTACGGTCGAGTGGAAAGTTGAAAGTGGAAAGTGGAAAGTTGTCGGTATCCCCTGCGGGGATGGGATTTAAAAATCAAAACTAATTACTATAGTTTTTATGTAAATACGCATGGTTTTTATAAGAAAAACAAACATATTAAGAATAGATCTGTAAACAGGATAACTTTCAACTTTCCACTTTCAACTTTCAACTCGATTTGTCGCTCAACAGAGCGACAAATCGGAATTTACCGGTATGGTATGTGCTATGGTTCTTGTACGAGCTATCTGCGAACAGATGGTTTTTGGTGTGTTTTTACATGATTGACAGGGCGGTTCGGGGATATGCTTTGTGAGCTTTCGATTTTTGCAAAGGATATTTTGAAATATCTTCCATTTGCGAAGGATAGGAGGGAAAAAATGGATAAAAATTATTGAAAATCACCAAAGATTGGTCTTGCAAATAACAAAAAATATAGTATAATAATTTTGTAATTAATATTAGAAGTGTACCCTCTTGTATTTTATTCTTAATCGGGGCACTTCAGAAAGGTTGTGTGTTTATGATCCTGAAAAAATCTCGACGCATCCTCGCATTTACCCTACTCCTTGCAATGCTCCTAAGCATTCTGCCCCCGATGGCATTCGCTGCCGAAGGTCCCATTGCCGATGGTCAGTATGTCATCGCAGCCAATGTTGGCGGTACCTACTATGCAATGCCTAATACTTTCGCAAGTAAGATCGACGGTGCCGTTATCACGGTCACCGACGGCAAGGTCGCTCCCGCAGATGCGGAAGGCTACATTGTAGAGTTGGCTTCTTTTGACGGTGGTTATTCCATCGGTGACGGAAACGGTAACTACCTGGGTCACGGTGGTGCCAAATCCACGAATTTAACAAGTTCCTCCACCGCCCGCATATGGACTATTAGCACCGGTACTAATGGTTCCTATCGCATCGACTCCCAGTATTCTGGTCGTGCTTTAGTATTTAGAGCCAAAACCTACAACCAGTTTGGCGGTTATGCTACCAGTAATGTTAAGGAAGGTAGTGCGGAATACTTCGACATTGAAATTCTTCCTATCGCCGATGGCAGCTCCGGTGGCGAGGAACCCTCCTGCGAGCATACTAACACGGATGTTAATACTGTACCCGCTACCTGCACGGAGGATGGTTATAGCAATGTCTTCTGCACGGATTGCGGTGAAATCCTCAGCACGGTAGAGATCCCCTCACCGGGTCACAGCTATTTAGGCGGCGTATGCGTACATTGCGGTGAACTTAAGTCCTCCATTGAAAAAACAACAGATATTGCTGTAGGCGATATCGTTTATCTTGTTTGCGAGTCTAAGAACATGGAGCTTAAAGAGATCAGCACCACTTCTACGATTTATGGCATTGGTGCAAGTTATGAAAATACTGTCTCTGGTGCCTACCCTCTGGAGGTTGTCGCAGGCGCAACCGAAGGCACCGTTGCTTTCCTTCACGAAGGAAGCTACCTTTGCTGGAAAAGTGGCAATTCCCTGTCCACCGATACACAGCTTAGCAGCAATTCCTCTTGGAATGTTTCTTTTGAAGAGGGAAATGCTGTAATCAAAAATGCTGCCGATGCTACTCGTAGAATTGGTTGGAATAGCAGCAGTCCTCGATTTGCTTGTTATACAAGTTCACAGACATCTGTTCAGCTCTATAAGAAGCTAAGCGACACAAGCAGTGAACCTGAATGTCAGCATGAGAATAAGGTTGTAGTAAGCAAACAGGAGCCTACCTGCACAGAAGACGGCTACGAGAGTTGGTCTTGTCCCACCTGCGAGAAAACCGGCAAAGACCCCATTGATGCTCTCGGTCATAACCATGTAGCCGGTGAGCCTGTTGCTCCCACCTGTACAGAAGAGGGCTACACCCTCTATACCTGCACCGCCTGCACTGACAGCTATAAGGATGATATTAAGGCTGCCACAGGCCATAGTTGGACAGATGCCACCTGCACCGAGCCCTCTAAATGTTTGGTCTGCGGTTCCACCGGTGGGTGCAGTCAGATCAGCAGCATCGAGGATCTGAAGGCTAATGACCAGATCGTTATCGTAGCATATACTGATGGTGTCTACAAAGCTCTTGGTACCACCATTAACAGCAAGGACAAGATTGAGCCCACAGTTGTCACTGTTGTTGACGGTTCTATCACATCCTCCGAGATGCCTGTATGGACTCTAAAGGAAGCCGACGGAGGCTTTGCACTCTTTGCAAACGATGGCTACTTGGCATGTGTTGATAGTGCCAACTTCTTTATCTCAGACAGTGCCCATGCGTGGAAGTTTGCAACTGATGAAAGCGGTTTTACCATTACTTCCGTAAATGTCCCCAGACGTGGCATTCTTTACAGAGGCAAAACCTATAATATTTTTGGTGCATATGCCACCAGTAATGCTGACGATACAGAATACTACAATCATCTCCTGATCTTCAAGAAGACCGGTAGCGACAAGCTGCCTCACGAGGATGTGGATGGCAACAACCACTGTGACAACTGCGACTTCGCACCTATGCAGGATGCGGTTCTCTACGGGCGTACCCTGAGCGTGAAGGGCAATATTGCCATTAATTTCTATATGTGCCTGTCTGAGGCTGTGATCAAGGACGGCAATGCCTACATGGAATTCACCCAAGAGGGCAGGGAAGACAGGGAGCCTGTAAAGGTCCACATTAAGGACTGTATGGTAAAGCGTAATGCCGGACACACCCACTACTCCTTCCCCTACGAGGTCGCTGCAAAGGAAATGACCGATCAGATCACTGCAAAGTTCTTCTACGGTGGTGAATGCGTAGGAACCTACACCTATTCCGTGAAGGAATATGTAGATAACACCTTTGAGAAGGGGACTGCTTCTGCCGAGCTGGAACAGCTGCTGAAGTCCATGCTCCACTACGGTGCTGCCTCCCAGCTCCAGTTCAATTACAACACAGACCGTCTTGCCAATGCAGACCTTCCTGAAACCATCGATTACAGTGCTGTGACCATCGAAGGCTATCCCGTCACTTATCCTCAGGGAACCAAGCTGGCATATCTGTCAGGTATTTCCCTGCTGTTGGAGTCTGAGACCACTCTGCGTTTCTTCTTCACGGCAGAGGTCAGCATGGATCAGTTCTCCGCAAGCTACCTCGGAAGGTCTCTGGAGGTCAAGGAGCGCGGTGGTCGGTACTATGTTGATGTGGTTGACATTGCTGCTCAGGATCTGGATGAGACTGTTACCATCAAAATCAGTGATGGTACCAACCAGGATGTAGAAGTCTTCTTCTGCCCCCTGGCCTACTGCCAGTCTGTGAAGGAAAATGCTTCCGGTATCCACTCTGAGATCCTGCAGGATTGCGTTACCGCCCTGTTCCTGTACAATCGGGCTGCAGATGCCTACTTCGCTTCCGTAGCCTAAGCTGATCATCAAACATTTTCATACAAGAGGTATTTATTATGAAAGAATCTTACTTTGATGTAGAAATCGAAATCGTCCATTTCGCTGAAGCGGATATCATCACCAGCAGTGGCGAAGGAGGGTTCGACCTCGGTGAAAACGAAGTCCCTGATATTGTGATCCCCGGTTTCTAATCTCGTTTTCATACAGCATACGATCCCTTCTGTCCCTCGCTTTCTGTGCGGCGATGAAGGGGACGAACAGCTGCATGGAAAACCATAAATTTACTGCCTCAGCTGCATACACCATGCAGCTGAGGCAGTTCTCTCTTCCCGCAGGAATTCCGATTTAGGCTATCACCTTTCGTAAGCTTACTACCCAATATGGTATTGCTCGCAAGCAAAAGACTGCACCGTGCGTAGGG
>JAGBGB010000154.1 GCA_017936205.1 Oscillospiraceae bacterium | reverse complement strand
GCCAATGTACATTTCGATATACCAGCTATAGCCCGCTGTTACGAAATCAAATAAGCCGGACACGGCATCCGAAAAGGAGAAATTCTCCCCATCATAGATCAGCTTATATGCCCCACAGAGGATGCTTGCCAGCAGATAGATCCCAAGGATACGGATCAGTTTGAAATAGTAGGCTCTGCAGGGTGTTTTATCCTTCATAAGATAGCCTGACAGCAGCAGGAACAGGGGCACACAGATCATGAAGAAGTTCCTCAGACAGGTGGCAACCAGCATCCCCACCCCAGCCACGGACAGATCGTAGAACTCGCAGTTCATGAATGCATGGACAGCTATCACACAGAGAAACGCAAAGATCCGAATCAGGTCCAAATTACAGCTTCGTTCTTGTCTTTCTTTCGTCATTTCCTTATCTCCTATGCTTTTGCAGTTCTTCCCAAAGCACAAATCCTGCTCACATCGTTTGATCACTCCGTCATACAATAAAAGCCGTAGCCCTCTCCAATGTGGTACAGTCCATAGGCATCCAGAGCATAGTGATCTTCTTCAAAGCGGTAGGGCCACCACATACGCTCGTCCTCCGTTAGCAGCTCTATGGGCATATTGGGCAGATAGATGCTATAGTCTGCCCCCTCCTCCAAGCCCACAGGCATGGTGGTAACATAGCGCACACCGTCCTCGATCCATTCCTCTCCTACGGGGCGACTCAGGGTCAACTCCTCCAGCTTCAGTCCGTAGGTGTAGGCATCCAGTCGTTGTCCCTGACCGAAGCTGCCGGAGAATTCACAGACATAGACCGTTCCGTTGGGATAGCCCTCTCCGGTGCTTCCCAGCTCTCCATCGTGGTACTCTCCTGTGAAGGATCCATCGGCTTCCAGATACAGATCCGTATACCAAGCACCGGCACCACTGCTAAGGAAGAAGGACATGGGATATTCCACATCTCCGATCTCCGTAAAGAAGCACTGCTCATTTGCCATATTGCACAGGCCGTAGGAGCCAAGGGTCTCTCTTCCCTCTCCGTAGCGACCGGGCCACCAGGAGTACATTTCCTCCGTCAGCATGGTTGCGGGGGTATTGGGCAGATAGATTTGGAACTCTTCCCCGTCATTCAAGCCATAGGGATAAGATGTGATATAGCGGATACCGTCCTCGATCCACTCCTCGCCCTCAGGCTTCTCTTGGGTCAGCTCCTGCAGCCGCGTGCCATAGGTGTACATATCCAGCCGTTCACAGGGGGCAAACTTGCCGGAGAAATTGCAGATATAGACCGTTCCGTTGGGATAGCCCTCTCCGGTGCTTCCCATTTCGCTGTCATGGTAGGATCCGGTAAAGCTGCCATCCTCCTCAAGGATCAGCTCTGTTCCCCAGCCCCCTGCACCACTGGAGAAGCCAAAATACAGAGGGAATACCACATGCTCCTCCTGCCAGAAGGCGAGCTCTTCAGCAGGCTCCGTTTCCGTAGGAGTCTCCGTCTCAGTGGGCAGTTCTGTTGTTTCAGCCTCAGAGTCGGAGGGTGTCTCCGATCCCTCCCCTTCTGTTTCAGAGGACGGCTCTGTGGTCTGCTGTGTTTCTTCTGTCTTCCCGGTCTCCGTTCCCTGGGTTTCCGTGGGCTCCTTCTCCCCGCATGCTGCCAAACTCAGCATCATTGCTGCAAGAAGCAGCCATGTAAGCCACTTTCTCAGTTTCATTTCAAAGTCTCCCTTCAATGGTTATAAACAGGTTTCTATCCCTATTCTACCCATTCTCAGCTTGTCTGTCAATACGGGATCTCCCTGTGATTTTAGGTGGCGTATTTTACCGCCTCTACCTCATAGCCTGCCTGTCGGAGGCTGTAGAGCAGTCCCTTCTCGCCCATAACATGGGCATTCCCTACGGCAAAGAATACGGTGTCACCGCTTTCCAGATATTCTACTGCGCGATCATGCATAATCCGATCCCGTTGGGTTTGCAATCCGTCTTTGAATTCATCCATAAGAATCTGTTCCTCCGAGGACAGCCCCGTGTCGTAAGTTTTGTAGTACTCCAACAGTTCTTCTTCATCCCCACGGCACCACATCTCGTAGTTATAATAGTAGCTCTGTAGCAGCTCCGTAAGGGTGGCCTCCAAATTCTCCTCCAAAAGATAAGCCTGCAGAGGATCAGAAAACTCAAAGGTCACACTGTAGTGAGGCTCGATCTCCTCAATGCTCAGGATCTCCTTGCCCTGCTCCATAGCTCTGCGGCACAGGCGGCGGTCTACGCCCTTATGTTTTGGAAGGCGCTGCGTTCTCTCCAACAGATGATCATCAAGGATCTGGTTCCACACTCCGACCTTCTGCTGCTCCAGAGAGGGATCATAGAGCCCTGCCTCCATCAAATAGGTCTTGGCTCGTTCGTACAATTGGGGCTCCAGATGCTCCTTGGCTGTAGATCCATCCTCATAAAAATAGAGGGCGTGGAACCGATTCCTGTAGTCCTCATCCATAGCCAGATCGTTCTCATGTTTATAGACATCCACCTCCACCGCCAGAGCATCCGAAGCATCGAAGGCTTCATAAAGCTCCTTGGGAAGATCCCCTGTTCTGGCATCACCAATATGAATGGTTCCAAGAAGCCAGAGCTCCTGCCCTTCCTCCCCGGTCACATGATACAGCAGAGGGGTTGCTCTCTGTTCCGGAGTCACTTCTTCCTCATAGAGCGACTCGCCGGAAACGATCTCAATGGCATTCAGATCCATTGGATGGATATAGATCCCCATCTGCTGGTGGCAGTCATATTGTTGCCCACCAATCTTGATCTCGGCAGATATGTC
>JAGBGB010000153.1 GCA_017936205.1 Oscillospiraceae bacterium | reverse complement strand
ATAGCGGTTTGCTTATTAAAGGTTATAACCTGAATCGGTATTTCTTTGAAATTTATTGAATTAACTGATTATTATTTGTAATTCTAATTGAAATTAATGTATAACAAACGTGATTGTATTGACTTTTTGTTGCTTGGATTATAGAATAAAATATAGTTTTTTTAGCAATTTTCTGAAAGGATGAGAGAGTATGAAAAAACGAATCTTAGCAATTGCACTGACTCTTGCCATGCTTCTGTCCATGCTGCCTGCCCAGGTCTTCGCCACGGGACCTGTGATCAACGGCGGTATCCACACGGAGCATAGCTTTGTTGAAGTGCAGCCCCAGCAAAGCACGCAGACCCCTGAGGCTGAGGATCCCTCTGCGGAGAAACCGCCTCTTAAGGGAGCACAGACGGAGGCCTCTCCGATTCTTGGCTTGTTGGATTATGATGCTGCTGTTGCCGATTTAACCTATCTTTCACAGGTTATCGGTAGCCGTCTCGCTGGATCCAAGCCGGAGAGTTTGGCGCAGGATTATGTCGCAGCTGAATTCCAAAAGCTGGGCTACGAGGTCACTCGACAGGATGTACCTATTGCAAAAAACGGCTGGTTCTCAGGCACTGTAGGCGAAGTATATGTGGGAGATTTGACCCTTGCTGCCAATACTCCTACAAACAACGAATACTATACAGGCTTTGGCCAGGCCAGCGGTACTGCAGTATATTTGGAGGATCCTGCAGATGTACCTTCCTTGGGTAGCGATCTTAGCGGAAAGATCGTATTCTTCCCCGGCAACTGGCGTTCCGGTAAGGACCCCGATACCATCTCTGCCATTCAGGCTCTGGATGCCGCAAATGCAGAGGCAATCGTTGCCCTGCTGGATCTGTCCATTGATGCCGCTGAAGCAGAGCAGAAGTATCTGCCTTCTCTGAGCTGTACTTCTTCTATGCAGATTTCTACCCCGGTTCTCTTGTGTAATGCCATGGAGGCGGAGAGAGTTCCTGCATATCTTGCAGAGCATCCCGGGATTCAGGTCACTGTTGACAGCCGCAACTCCAATACCTACTCTCAGAATGTGATCGGTTTGAAGAAGGCAGCGGTGGAAACAGATTGGACCATCTATGTTTCTGCTCATATTGACAGTGTCCTTCCTTCCCCCGGTGCAAATGACAACGGCTCCGGTGTGGTTGGTGTGCTGGCAATGGCCCGTGCCTTCAAGGATATCGAGACCAATTACAATATTGCCTTTGTGACCGTAGGTGCCGAGGAAATCGGCCTGGTAGGCTCTGCGTATTATGCCGATAACCTGACTGACGGGGAGATAAAGCATGCAATTGGAAACTATAATATTGATATGATTGCCACTTCTGCCGAGGGGTGCGATTATATCTACATGATGTCTCCTACTACTGCCTTTAGTCTCACAGATAACAGTGTAGAAAATCGCGTGGTCCTTTCCACCTACAGAGCTGCCGAACAGCTTGGTTACGATATGAACTATGTTACCGCTGTTAAGGAATGGGCATCTGACCACTCTTCTTTCAATGATGTAGGTATTCCTGCAGTAGGCTATATCTGGTCCACCTCCGGGACGAGCCTCGTTACAGAGGACTATTACCATACCATCAATGACAGCATGGTTAATGGGATCAATTTCAGCGCAGAGCGCCTGAAAAAGATGGTGGATTTAGTCGCTACGGCTGTTTACAACGATGCAACTGCCGATTATGTTGCAGTCGTGGGGGATGGCGTAAACCGGGAATGCTACACTACCATTGAAGAGGCTCAGGTTGCTGCAGGAGAAGGGGGAAAAGTAAGCCTTTTCAATCCCCACGCACACTGTGTTTATGGTGAAAATTGCGAATATGTTAAGGAAGGCAAGAAATGTGAACACGATACTACCGAATTTGCCACTCCCTTGACAAATGCTGATTTCGCAAGCTCTGTGAATGTAGCAGGTTCCTATTATCTGACTGAGGATGTGGAAATGACCGCAAATATTAATTTCAATTGCGGTGGTACCATTTACCTGTGCCTTAACGGCAATACCATTTCCGGCAACATGTTTATTGAGGTCACTTCCGGGACCAAGCTCTATCTTTGCAACTGTACAAGGGAAACGGATACTGATGCATTCTTCCATATTCAAACGATGAATACCTCTGGAAGTGCAACAGAGGTTCATGTTTGCGGCGGTACCCTTGCTGAGAACAGTTTAAAAGGTTCTCAGATATTAGATTACAGTAAGTTTTACCTCGAAGGGGGTACCTTTATTGCTGATCCCGGTACCGAATCGGAAAATGCCACAGCCTACTGTGGTGGAGACCGTAGGGGCGGTTATTTTATTCTGGAATCCGGTAAGATGATCAATAAGGGTGCCGGAGCTGCTGCTGTGGCACACTTGGGCTTAGGCACTCTGACCTTGTCCGGCGATGTGCAGATGGAAGGCGGTCCCTCCCTTGCGGATATTTGGCTATGGACGTATACCGGCGGAGATGCACGGATCACTCTTACAGAAAGCTTTGACCCCAAGGGCAAGGTTTATTCTGTCTACTTCAATAGTGGCTACCCTCCTGCGGCAATTGCTTCCGGCGGAAAGCATCGGCTCACTACCGGCTGGGATGCAGTATATCATAAGGTTGGATATATTCCCTTTGAAAGCACACAGGGCTACGAGGTTATTGAGTACTATGAAAACGGTGTAGTGGAGCTGTACTTGATCAACGCAGCCGACCAGGATCTGTTCAAGCAGCATTACCATGTACTGGAAGATGGTAGAAGAGTTTATTACACCAATTTCCTTACAGATGAGACTTGGCCTACGGACAATATTCTCCGCGAGGGTGGATATCTGCTGACACAGGAAAAGTTGACGGTATCGGATATTAACATCTGTGATGGACAGCGGATCGACATCTGTCTGAACGGTAACGAGCTGTATACCGAGCAAATTCTGGATGTAGGTGACGGTACTTATTTCAGAATTGATGACTGCTCCGACAGTGGCGCTGTTGACGGTGGCGGAAATCGGATCGGCAAGGGTAAGATGAATATCCATGCAATCCGTTACGGTGAGTCCAAAACCGGAACTAACGTGGTTCTTGCCAATGGTAACGTTGTCTGTAACAGGGGTACCGGATTGAGTGTTTCTGTCCATGTCTCCGGTATATTCGAGATGTTGGGTGGTACCTTAAGTTCCACCGGAGCTACCTATATGCTTGAAGTATGGGGTCCCAACTATTCAGAGTTCTATCTCCGTGGCGGTATCATTGATACCACTGCAAGCTATGCTGTAGGCCATGACTCTGCCCGAGTTGAACTGTCCGGCAGTCCCATTATTAGCGGTGCAAACATAGATATTAATCTTTCTGCGGGATATAAGATCAGCTTTGATAATGACAATGCTCTCGTTCCTCCGGAAGGGGAAACCTATACCGTACAGGTGAGTGAAGCTGTCAGCGCAACGAATCCTGTTCGATTTACTGACGGTTGGGATAATTCCGGCTTGTCCTCCAAGTCTGTTACCGGGGGGAACATTCCCTTTGTCAGCACCCAGGGCTATGCGATTCGGGAGCTGTACTGCCCGGAGACCAACGGCTTGGAGCTGTACCTCACGGCAGATCCCATCCACAGCCACGATGTATCTACCGAGACGGGGAATGAAGCTCCCATCACCTTCTATACCCCTCTCGAAGAGGAGTATCTTGCACACATGACCCGTTCTTCCGGTATCATGCGTCTGGGCGGCGGTAAGTTTTTCCTGACACACGATGTATCGGTTCCGTCCAATGTTACCGCTATTGAAATTATAGGAGAAGCCTACCTGTGTCTCAACGGCCATTCCTTGGATCTGGGCGAGCTGGCTCGCCTCGTCGTCTACGGCGATGGCGGTTCTCTGCGGCTGTGCGATTGCCACGGCGGCGGGGGAGAGGGTAAGATCACTTCTTCCTGCGACGGATCAACACTCCATGTGGAGCAGGGCGGTCTGTGCTATATCTATGGCGGCACCGTCGAGAATACCCGTACCCAGGGTGTTACCGTCACCAACCACGGCCCCCTCTATACGAAGGGTCAGACCTATATCTACGGTGGTACTCTGGTTGGCAATAAGACAGGCATTTTTGCCACGGCCGGCACTGTAGAGATCAGCGGCGGTACTGTTCAGGTCAATACCGACCAAAGCACCATCGCACTGAGAATCGCAGACTCCGCTAAGGCGAAAATGACCGGAGGTACTCTCAAGGCATTGGGCGAAAAAGGTTTGGGCATCAACGCTTCCGATGATGTTGAAATTGAAATCACTGGCGGCACCATTCAGGCTACGCACTACGGCATCTCCCATAACTGTAAGAGCGTCACCGTTTCCGGCGATCCTATCATTGAGACCGGTTCCGCCGACTTCCATCTCCAAGAGGGAAAGACTGTCACCATCGGTGAGAACTTCGTAGCTCCTACCGAGGCCTATACCGTGGTCACCGTAGCACGTCCCACAGAGGGGAACCCTGTTCAGGTCACTACCGGTTGGTCTACCTACATGGCAGACACCGAACCCCTCCACTTTGTTACAAAAAATCCGGCATACACTGTCCGTAAGAGTTCTGATGGGGAGCTTTACTTGGGGATCCTCCATGTTCACACCATGAGCGTCGATTGCTCTGTCAGCGACAATAAAGAAGAAAACATTGTTTTCGCAACGGAACTGAATCAGGACAATATTGGATCTTATAAGTCCGGCCATGTTTTAGCAGATGGATATTATGTACTTACCAGTGATATCACTATAGACATGATCTATCTCAACAGTTATGCTTATATCTGTCTCAACGGATATACCATAACCTCTACCCATAGAAATGCCAGCTTTGAAACCCAAGACAGCCGTTCTTTGTATATCTGTGATTGTAGCAGTGACAAGACCGGTGGAATTACAACCACCAATTCCAACATGCTCCTTTGGTCTTTTGCTGGCCCCATACATGTCTACGGTGGTAATTATAATGGCACTAATTCCTATGGTCTGTATGTTGGGTCCGCTCTGCATTTCTACGATGGCAATGTATATGGCAAGGATTACGGTGCATGTCTGGAGTCCGGCACGCTGACTATTGCCGGTGGTACCATTACCTCCGATGATATGGGTATTGAGTTCTATGGCGGTACATTGAAGCTGTCCGGTAGCCCCGTCATTAACGGTAAAAACGAGGATATTTATATCTATCATGGCAATAAAGTGATCACCATTGATGGCCTCTTAACGCCTCCCGATGGAGAGACCTATTCCGTTAGACTGGGTGATGGCACAACCAAGCCTACCGTTGGGCATCCCATTCAGATTACCGAAGGCTTCCATGAAAACGGCAATACCTACAACTGCTTCACCTCTGCAGATCCCAACTACTTCACCTATGTGAAGAACGGCGAGGTTTATCTTGGTGTGAAGGCAAACATCACCGTTCAGACCGAAGGCGAAGGCACTGCTGTTGCCAAGGATGCCAATGGCAATGTGACTACCTTGGCTCTGGAAACAGAGACTGTCACCATCGATGCCACTCCCGCAAGCGGATACTTCGCAGGCAGACTCGTCCTGACCTATATGGAAGGGGAGACTCAGGTTACCAAGGAATTCTACCCCGATGCACAGGGCAATTTTGAATTCCCCATGCCTGCCGGCGACACCACTGCAACAGTCTACTTCTATGAGCCTCATATTCACACCTTGGCAGACGGTACTCAGATTGTCTATGATAAGGTATTGACTGAGGCCATGCTGAAGCAAAATGGTGGTGTAATCGAGGACGGTAATTACTTCCTGATAGAAGACTGTGTGATCTCTACCAATGTCCGTATTGCCTACGGCAACACTGTTCATCTGTGTCTGCTGGGCCATGACATTAATACCAGCCGTCATGATCTCTTTGTTGCAGAAAAAGCCTATTTTAGATTAGATGACTGTGTTGGCGACAGCCTCGTATCCCTGTATAAGGTGGAACTGGATCTTCAGGATGTAGATGCGGATTATGCTGTTTTTGTTCTTGCCGGCGGTAATTTGGATTGCAGTGCGGCAAACTTCAATGGCAATGCTGTTTGGGTCTGCGGTAACTTTATTATGGAGGGCGGCTCTCTTACCTGTGCTCAATGGGGTCCCTGCGGTACCGGATTAGGTACAGGCGCTCAGCAGCAATACTACTATGTCAAGGATATGTATCTGAAGGGCGGCACCATTACTGCTGTCAGTTCAGCAGTTGAGGTGTGTGTCGGTAAGACCTATTTGGAAGGCAGTATCATCATCAACTCTCTTGAAGCTGAGGACTTTGCCATTTACCCCGATTATTATCCCCAGTATCTGTACTTTAGTGGTAAATTTACTCCTCCTGCAGGCGAAACTTATACAGTTACTCACGATGGAGCAAATGCTTCTAATCTTCCCTACCGACTCACTGAGGGTTGGGATATTGCAGACTGTGATACCATTCCCTTCGTCAGCACTCAGGGTTATGCGATCCGTGAGATCACCGATGAAAACGGTGTCACCGAACTGTATCTGGTCGTTCCCGAGCTGACTGTTGAGGTCAACGATCCCACCAAGGGCAGTGTTGAGCCTGCTAACGCTTCCGGTAAGGAAGGCACTTCTGTGGTCATCACCGCAACTCCCGCTACGGAAGAGCAAGTCGTATATTCTGTTGTTCTGACTTATTGGGACGGTGCAAAGACTGTCACTCAGAAGCTGCCTTACACAAAGAATGACGACGGTAACTTCGTGGTTGACATGACCATGCCTGCCGCAGATTGCAACGTGACCGTCAACTTCATGGACAAGCACAAGCACCCCATGTCCGTGGATTGCGAAACCGGCGACATCGTGGAGTTTGATAAGATCCTGGGCGAAAACATCAGCGAACTCCCCGAGGGCAACTATGTTCTCATCGATGACATTTCCGTTACTTCCAACCTCACCATTAACGGCAGAGTCAACCTCTGTCTCAACGGCCACAAGATGACCTTTGGCACCAATGAAATTACTGTTAACGGTGTCCTGAACATCTGTGATTGCAGTGAGCATGGAACAGGTTCCATGAACCCCTATAAGATCAAGAATAATGTGGGTGCTTACCTCCGTATCTACGGCGGTACCATTACCACCGATACCACCACCGAGGGCTATATGCTCATGGCAGGCGGTTCTCTGATCGAAAGATCTCAGTCTAAACTCATTGTTCATAATAAGGGTGAACTGGTGATCACCGGCGGTTATATGAAGCCCAGAGGCCCCTATGGTGTTTACAGTTATAGTAGCGGTTCTTCCGATCGTGTCCTCCGCATTAGCGGCGGTAAGATCGATGGAGGATCTACAACGGCGATCTATGTAGGTAATACGGAGTTCCATTTCAGAGGAAACCCCGAATTGACTGCCAAGACCGATATTTATCTGGCAAGCAAGGGACAGATCGTCATCCTCGATGGAGCTGTTAACGGCGGACCGTATGTGGTCAACGGTGGCAAGAACACCTATTTCGACGGTTCTGCCCCCTTCTTGGTCACCGATAATTGGGAAATCAATGCGACTTATCCCGTTCCCTTCGTATCCGCAAAAACAAATAACAGCTTAGATTACAGCATTGGTATCCTGAAAATGAACGGAGAGACCGAGCTCTATTTCGTAGGCAAGCACGATCATAAACTGCATGTCGAGAGTTCTACCATTGAGTTTCTTCCCATCAACTTTGTGGGCAAGACTCTGGAATCCGGCAGCTATGTGCTCTATGAAGATGTTACTGCAGACCAGATCCTGACCATTAGCGGCGAGGTTAACCTATGCTTGAACGGTCATACTCTGGACATGGCTACATCTCACATCTATGTGACCTACGGTTCTACCCTCAATATCTGTGATTGCAGTGAAGGCAAGACCGGCACCATCACCGGTTCTCCCGCAGGCTATGAGATCGCAACTACCCCCTATCTCTTCGAGAACTCCGGCACCATTCGCCTCTACGGCGGTACGCTGACCAGTGATCAGCCCGTCCTGTTCAATTCCGGTGTTATGGAAATGTACGCTGGCGAACTGCACTCCTCTCATGCAGAGCAGTATGTCATCGATCAGTCCGAGGCCGGTGTGCTTACCGTCGATGGCGGCAAGATCACAGGCACCAAGGGTATTCATATCCAGACTGCAACCGTCAACATCAAGGGCGGCACTGTTGAGACCACTGAATTTGCGCTTGTTGCAAACAGCGGTACTCTGAACATGACCGGCGGTGAGCTGATTTCTACCGGTGGCGTAGGCGCAGCAGTTGTGGGACAGGGAAGTGCTACCCTCAATGTTTCCGGCGGCAAGATCGCAAACACCGCAGAAGGCAGTAATTACGGTGTCCGTCTGCAGGAAAGTGCGACCTTTAACCTCTCCGGTAATCCCGAAATTACCGGCGGACAGGCCTCCTTCAACCTGAACGACAACGGAAAGACCATCAACATTGTTGGTCCTGTTACCGGCTCCTACACCGTCCGTACTCTCGTAGTTCCCGAAGACGGCAGACCCGTACAGATCACCACCGATTGGAGCGATTTCCACTCCGCTATGGCTGTGTATCCCTTCGCCTCTGCGGATAGTAACTATGTTGTTATCAGACATCGCAAAACCCTCGAATCTCCCTATGAGCTGTACCTTGCAGCACGCCATATGCACGGAGAAACAGAATTCGTTACTCCCATGGGACAGTATGAATTTGACAATAACTTCAGCGTGACTACCTCCGGTCAGTATTACATGACCTCCGGCAGATACTACCTGACTGAAGATATTGTACAAGGCCGTTCAGTTGTGATCCAGAATTACAATGAGGTATACCTGTGCTTGAACGGTCATACCATTACCGGCAATTTTAGTTGGAATATATCCAATGCCACCCTGTATATCTGTGATTGTAAGGGTAGCGGTCATATGTATACCAACATTATCAACGGTTTTAATTCCAATATTCACATCCGGGGCGGTACAGTGCATATTACTGACTCTTCAGGTAGCTCTAACATCAATACCAATTTCTACATTGAAGGCGGTAGCTTCGTTGCCGATTCCACCAATGGTACAAGCGCAGGCGGTGCAACGATTTACCAAATCCCGGGCTCTGCGAATGTTGTCCTGAATTCCGGTAAGGTTGCAGAAAACGGTAAGGGCTGGATCATTGCTCACCTTGGCTGTGGTAAGGTCATCCTGAACGGCACCATTGTACTGGATGAAGGTGCAAATGGACCCGCAGATTTCTATCTCTGGTCCTATCCCGGATATGCAAACACCAGACCTGAGCTTACCATTGAAGAAGGCTTCGACCCCGCAGGTATGATCTATACCGTGGAACTGGGCGATCCTATGGTTGACGGCAAGTATCGTTTGACCAGCGGTTGGGGCGCTCTTACAGACAAGCCCGATTACATTCCCTTCGCAAGCACTCAGGGCTATGCAGTCTGCGAGATCGAGGTCGACGGCGTGAAGGAGCTGTATCTTGTCATCCCCGAGGTCAAGTGCGAAACGGACGGACACGGCGATTTGGCTATGACTTCCCCCGCTGCTAATTCTGTGAGAGTAGGCTCTACCATCACTCTGACGGCAACGCCCAATGAAGGTTACAAGCTCGGCACCGTGACCGTTACCTATAAGGACGCTAACGATAATGACGTTACTGTTCCCGTAACAGACAATGGCGACGGCACCTATACCTTCACCATGCCCAATACGGCTCTTGTTACTGCTAAGGCAACCTTTAAGCAGATCCATAAGCACCAAATGAGTGTGGAATGTGAAGAAACCGGATCAGTAATAACCTTTGATAAGGAACTGACTGCAGCAGGGGGCACTCTTGCAGCAGGAAACTATTTCCTTACGCAGGACGTTACCGCAACGGGAGATATTGTAATTCCCCGCGGAAATGTGTATCTCTGCTTGAACGGTCATACCCTGGATTTGGGTGGCTATCAAATCAAATATAGTGATGGTTCCGGATTCAAATCTTTGTATGTCTGCGACTGTGGAGAGGGTGGTAAGATTATTTCCTCTAACACTACTGCTGCAGTAAATATCCAATCTAGGTTCAGCGAATTCTATCTCTATGGCGGTACGATCCAGTCTACGGCAGCTGCCGGCATTTATATGCCTAATGATGGCTATATGCATTATGCATTTATTTATGGCGGTACCATTTCTGCAAAGACGGACGGTATTTATAGTTGTTCCTACACAGAAATCAATTCTGATGTAGCGATGATCGAAGCGGAGACGGGCTATGCTGTTCGGGTAGTGGCGAGAGACTTCTGCTTGGCAGGCAGCTCTGAGCTTAATGGTAAGTTGGCAGACATTTATCTGGCATCCGGCCGTGTCATTGACATTGACGGAAAGGTAAATCCGGAGATCCCTTACTCTGTTGACTTGGAACAGGCTCTTTCTGCTGTGGATCAGAGGATTCAGATCACCACCGAGTGGACAGCCGTGGGGGACAATAGCGATCCTTCTGTATTCTACAGCGTAGATGGCTATGAGATCTATCTGGAAGCTGACGGCGAGCTGTATGTTAAGCTTCATGTTCATACCCATCCCGATGGAACCCAGACCATCTACGATAAGGCTCTGACACAGGCACTTATGGATAGTGTGGCAACTAACACACTTCCTGAAGGAAACTATGTTTTGGTGCAGGATATTACCCAGGATAGCATCCATTTCACCGAAGACAGCAATCTGTGTCTCTTCGGACATAACATTACAACAAAGAACGAGAACGAATCCTTCTATTCCCAGGGTATTACCGATGGTTACGGACTAAACTATTCGCCTTCCACCTTACGGATCGAGGACTGCACCGGTAAGGGTGTTATAAATACCGCCAGTGTGTCCCCGTTAATTAATTCCACCATGATCTTGGATAGCGGCAATATTGTCGCCAATGGATGCAATACTGCCGCCTTTGGTGTGTATACCTATCAATATGCTACCTTTATTATGGAAGGTGGTACCATTACTGTAAAGAATGAGGATTTTGGCATCGGTTCATTTAGATTCGGCGCCGGTGCACATCTCAAAGGCGGCACATTGACGGCGGAAGAATACGGTGTCTATGTTAATCAGCCTACCTATCTGTCCGGTAGCCCGATTATCAACAGCAGCGAGGCAGATTTTGTCTTGTTCCCGTATGACAATGAGAACAAGATTACCATTGAGGGTGCTCTGGGTGAGAATACCCTAAATGATCCCTATACGATCTACTCTAACAAGGTTCTCACTGCTGATGTGCCTTACATTCAGATTACCACGGGTTGGGAGCTGTCCGGCTTGGCTTCTACAGCTACGAGTCCTGCAAGGATCCCCTTCGTCAGCACCCAGAAGTATATCGTGGTTGAAATGATTGCTGAGGATACGGGCAAGAAGGAGCTGTTCCTTGCGCTGCCTCAGGTCATTGGTGTTGCGGATCCCGAAGCCGGCGGCACTGTGGTTGCAAATCCCTCCGCTGCCCTTGTGGGAACCGAGAATATTGAAGTTACCGTTACCACAAACCCCGGCTATGAGTTCGAGTCCGTCAGCGCAACCTATGTTGACCGTCTGGGACAGGTCAAGCCCGTAGCCCTCACGGAAACGGGCAACGGTGTTTACACCCTGACAATGCCTGCCGGTCATGTAACCGTGCTTGCAAAGTTCAAGCTGCTCCACAACCATTATGTGGCAGTGGATTGGAAGGACGGACTTCCCAACCCCACCCCGGAGGATCCGGAGCATAACGATGCTGCATATGAGCTTTTTGATCGAGTGCTGGGCAGTGATGCAGACCTTGCCTCTTACCTGAGCAGTGAGGGCGTTCTGCCTGCAGGTAATTATGTCCTCGTGGCTGATGAGATCAGCAGCAATACCCAGATCAAGATCACCGAGGGCACAGTCAACCTCTGTCTCAACGGAAAGACCCTCCATCTGGGCACAAATTACAGCGATTATATCTTTGTAGCCCCCGGAGCTACTCTGAACATCTGCGACTGCTCTCGTGAAGATCCCGAGGGAGCCTTGGGACAGGGCAAGATCAGCCGTGTGAATGCCGCCCCGGCAAACGAAGGGGAGCTGGTAGGCCATGAGATCAGCAGACACTATGGCATTTGGAGCGAGGGTTCCCTGAATATCTATGGTGGAACCTATTATGTAGAGGGAAACAAGGATATCAGCACCCTGTACATTGAAACCACGGATACTCAAAAGCCTGCTGTTCTGAATTTGTTCAGCGGTCTGGTAGTGGCAAAAGCTCCCGAAGGCGGAGAGGAAGCCTGCCATATCCTTGGTATTCAGGCATTTAATTCCGGAACCGTTGTAAACCAGTACAATGACGCTCGTGTAGAGGCCAGAGGATATGCCAACGATAGCACGATCACTGCCGCTGTATACCTGTACAATTACGCGATCTATCATCTCTATGATGGCGAGATCTATGGAACCAGTACAGGGGATAACTTCATCTACGGCGTGTTCTGCACAGCTCCCGGCTCTGAGTTCCATATGTATGATGGTCTTGTGAAAGCTGAGAAAGAGAGCGCACCTCAGAATATCAACGGTCGTGTCAGAGGCATTAGCAGCTATGGTAAGGTATACTGCAGTGGCGGACGAGTAGAGTCTGATTGCATAGGTGTCACCGTGTTTGGCGAACAAGACGGTGACGGACATTATCTTGAGGTTTCCGGCAATGCCTATATCGAAGGAAGCTACTGTGGCATTTACAATGTTGGTAATACTACCGTAACCGGCGGCACCGTCACAGGCAGCGCCTACGGTGTCTACCACCAGGGAAGCAAGTTCAATCTGTCCGGTTCTCCCATCATTACGGGGAATGACATTGCAGATATTTACCTGACCCTTGATGATAACAAGGTAACGAACCGTGTGATCACCGTCATCGGTGAACTGGGTGAGCTTGTGGAAGTTGATGGTGTCATGAAGCAGCAGTTCGCTGACCTGTACTATGTGCTTACGGCGAATGCTCTGAACGAAAGCACCAACCCCATCCGCGTTACGGAGGATTGGGGCGACACCCACCATACCTATGAGCAGCGCAAGGGCTTGGACAACCATCCCTTCCGCAGTGCTGCAGGCTATGATGTATTCGTTCTCCCTGCAGATGCTGTGGCAGAGGTCGAGCATACAAATCAGGATGTTTATTTCTCCCTGCCCAAGCTGGAACAGACCCTGACCCTGTATCTGTGGGAGGGACATGAGACATTGGTGTCCAAGGAAAAACTGATGCAGACACTTCTGGACTGCGATTCCAAGGGACTCTTCTTCTCGGAGGGTGGAATCTTTGTCCTTGAAGAAATGGACTTCGGTGGAAACTGGGATACTGTGGGCTTCCAAGGCGTACCCGTCAATGATGGAGGCTACAAGCTATCTGCTACCACCGCAGGGGCTCAGAAGGCAACTGTTACTGCGACCTATTCCGTAGAAGGCAGCCGATCCACGGTCTATGTAGATGTGCTGGTTCAGGTCTATCAGGTAGCAAACAGTGTCTTCGTTCTGGACTACGGTAACAAGGCGGAGTTGACCTGCAGCGATAAATTCTATGCCGAAGACAAGCTCCCCGGTACCGTTCAGGGAGGAGCACAAGGAAATGACATCAATACAGCCATGACCTCTGTTGCCATGTCTACGGATTCAATCGTCTATAATCCCGTTGAGGAGAGCTTCACTCAGGATATCTGCCTGCGAGAGAGCGACGGCACGGGCACATGGGGTGTCTTCACGATTACCAAGGACGGAAAGCTGATCTATACCCCCAATGCCATGAAGGGCGAGGCTGATACCATGTATGTGGTTCTCCGTGCAGGTAAGCTCGGTACGGAATATACCGGGAAAACGGATAGCATCCTGAGGATCGATCCCACTGTAGAAGCACTCATGACCAAGGAAGTTAAGATCCTCCCTGCCAATGTGGTCTACTATGAGGACTACTTCCAGGGCTT
>JAGBGB010000152.1 GCA_017936205.1 Oscillospiraceae bacterium | reverse complement strand
TCAACTTTCCACTCGACCAAAGGGAGCGACAAATCGGAATTTGAACGAATGGGGTTCCATGACGGATCACTTTTCACTTTCCACTTTCCACTTCCCGCTTCTCTCCTCATTCTCCGCTGTTCATGGCGGTGCGGATTCTTGCATCTCTGGTGGCTTTGGGCTCTGCGTGGAATGGGGGCTTTGCCGCCTGCGCTTCCCTTGATACTTGGTGGAACTGTGCGGCATTGCGGGCGATGGCTTCCATGATCGCTCCTTTTCGATCAAAATCCATCATTTCCAAGCAAAGCAAAGCCTGCTGCGCCCGATTAGGCTCGAAGAAGCCCTGAGCGTAGAACTGCAGCGCCAGCTCGTTCTGGCTCAGTGTGGCATAGGGAGATGCCTTCTGGGCGCTGACCTGAATGTCAAAGAGGGGCAGTCTGCTTCCCATAGAGATGCCGAAGGCTTCTCCCTGGGATTGGAGACGGAGTCCTGCGTTACTGTATCGGGCAAATTCCACAGCCCCGTTCTCCCCTATGATGCGGAAGCAGCGAGGCATATCATAGAACTGACGGATCAGCTCGATGATCAGCAGCACCACCTTACGGAAGGCGCGGTAGCTGCCCTTGTTGGCATCTCTGGTCAGCTTGCTCCCTGCCTCCTGCAGGGCTGCAATGGCGGAGGCGGCAGTCACACCGCTGGTCTTGCCTCCCGCAGAGATGTCCCGATTGCCTGTGGTCTCCTTCAGCTCGTCGATCTTGTTATTGAGGATATGCACATAGATAGACGGCAGGCTGTTACCCTGCACCGGCAGGATGCTGTCCTTGCCCAGCTGCCCGTCCACATGGATCAGAGGTCGGGTCAGATCCAAATACTCCTCCTCATTCACAGAGCCGTCGGAGCGGATGAAGTGCCGTGGAGTGGCATTGGCAAGGAGATTCTTCATCACCGCCTGATTGCAGCGGTCAATGTATTCCTGTGCAGACTTGGCAACATCAATGAAGCCAAAGCCGCAGGGACTGCCCTTGACCTTGAACATGGGATCGAAGACGAAGGGATACTTCCCATGGTCGTACCAGCCCCGATCTCGGTATTGGGGCAGATTCTCCGAGGCGAACAGCAGCTCCTCTCCCACGAACTTGCAGTAATGGAGCAGCCCATCCCTGTGGTAGTACCAATCCACCACAGGCCGCAGGCTTGCGGTGTCTACAGTGTCATCATAAATATACTTGGAAACATCTGCACCGCTGCCTGTGAGCTTGCCCTTCAGCTGGGGATACTGCTCCTCAAGGGTCTGAGTATCCTGCAGCTCCACATGGAACACATTGCGGCTGCTCTGGATCTCCCCGATCCCCGGCTGCCAGAACAGGTTAATGGGATCCACCCGACGGACGGAAATATCTCCCAGACCCCCTAAGGCAGAGGGCTCCCAGAACACCCCGTAAATTGCCGTACCGCTGCGGAGCTTGTCATCCCAGGCATCGGAATACACCTGCTCGAAGTCCGACTGCTCCAACAGCACCGGCACAATGGAGGACAGAAGCTTCGCCTCCCCCCGATCCTCCTCCCGAGGCAGCAGCACCGGCGAGGGGAAGTTATCCATAGCATCGGCGTGCTTATTGGCAATGCAGTTAAACAGCCAGGCACTGACCGGCTCCACCTGCTCCCCACTGCTCCCTCTGAGATAATCCCAATGCCGCAGCTTGTACCACTGCTCATTGGCAATGAGCCGCTGTTCCAAATTTCCCTTCCCCTGCCGATAGCTCCGCAGGATCCCCATAGCCTCCCGTAAACGGGCTTTATCGATCATAAACACACCCCCGGTTTTTTAAGTGATAAGTAATAAGTGATAGGTGATAAGATTGTGGTATCCCCTGCGGGGATGATTTAAAATAAGGGCTCCCCCCGAGCTTTGTCAAATTCCGATTTTCCGCACCATTCGTAGGGGCGCGCATTTCGCGTCCGACAAACACCAAGAATTGGGGGTTGTGAAAAATGTTGCGATTTTTGGAAAAAAACATTATTTTCGGTGGTTTTTGTATTCATGCCGTTCCGCCATGAACCGGACGCGCAATGCGCGCCCCTACGCAGCGGTGAACGAAGCAGTGCGAGAAATTCTGATTTAGGCTATCACCTTTAGTAAGGTAGATACAAAATATAGTCTCAACCAACGACAGCAACTAAAAGTCGATCAAAAATCGCACCGCCAAAGGATCTGCGATTAAAACGATAGCAAAACTCACTGAGATACATTTGCAAGT
>JAGBGB010000151.1 GCA_017936205.1 Oscillospiraceae bacterium | reverse complement strand
TTTATAATAGTAATCACTTTCCTGAACATCCTTGAAGGTATTGCTTGTTGCGGCGGGTTCGGGGCAGCCTGCAGATCTCCACAGGAAGGTGACGATCTGACCACGGGTGCAGGGTCTTTCGGGTCCGAAGGCGGTCTTGGAGACGCCGGTGGTAATATTATTTTCTACAGCCCACAGAACTGCATCGTAGTAGTAGGCATTGTCGGGGACATCTTCGAAGGGCATTGTGGTGGAGCTGGGAGCAGGGCAGCCCTGTGCTCTCCATAGGAAGGTGACGATCTGACCACGGGTGCAGGCTTTGTCGGGACTGAAGGCGGTAGAAGATGTGCCGGTGGTAATGTTGTTGTCCAGAGCCCAGAGGACAGCATCATAATAGTATGCTGTCTCGGCTACATCCTTGAAGGGATTGGCAGGAGCAGCCAGAGCTACAGGGAGTGCACTCAGCAGGATAGCCATACAAAGTAGGGCACTGAGCAGAGATAAGAACTTCTTATTCATAGCAATTCTCCTTTGCGTTTTTTGTGGAAGCCTGACAAAAAGGGAAGTGCCCCTTCTTGACTGTGCGACAGAAATGGGCTATAATACATTAAATATATAGGTTCATTCGTCGCTTCATAGACAGAGCGGGACTTAAGCTCTTTGCAGGGAAGCTGCCCCGATGCTGCTTCGAGAACAAAGACAGCTTTGATCCCTCTTTCAAGAACTTCCTACTGTTATTATAATAGTAGAGCACACCAATGTCACCACACTTCCTGAAAATAGAAGTGTGGGAAAGTCGGGAAGTTCCGCAAAAAGTGTGGGAAAAAGTGTGGGGAGGCACTTGCAAGAGGTGTTGGTAAGGGTTAGAGGAGAGATTTTATGAAGAAAACAGGCATCTGCCTCATCTTGCTCCAACTGATGTTGGGTTTGGCAGGCTGTGGGCAGGTGGGAGAGAAGGCAGCCAGCGCATCCGTGATCTATGGAGGAGCAAGTCTCCTTGCCTTGGTGATGCTGGTGGTCTATTGCTGCGTAATACAGAAGAAGGATATTTGGTTCCTGCTGTTGTTCACTTCAGTTTTAGTGGTGAACATCGGATATGTGGCATTGGCTGTGTCCGGCAGCTTGGAGGAAGCCTTGCTTGCAAACCGCATTGCTTATTTAGGCTCTGTATTCCTGCCTATGGCAATGCTGATGATCATTCTGAATGTGTCCGGGATCAAATGCGGAAGGCTTTTGGTTGGACTGCTGTTGGGACTCAGCGTGATGATGTTTTTCATTGCTGCCAGTCCGGGGTATTCGACGATCTACTACGAAGAGGTGTCCTTCTCCACAGTCAACGGTGTATCTGTGCTGAATAAGACTTATGGAGATTGGCATTGTCTTTATTTGTTCTATCTGCTGGGCTATTGTGCAGCGACTGTTTCTGCGATCCTTTATGTTGCTGCAAAAAGAAGGTTTGAGGCTACCTTCCATACCGTGCTATTGGGGATCGCCGTGTTCTCCAATATAGGGGTTTGGTTCATTGAGCAGCTGGTGAGGATCGATTTTGAGATCCTGTCTGTTTCTTATATTATCAGCGAAATGTTCCTGCTGGGACTGCAATGGATCATACAGGAAAATGCAAAACTGCGAGAGGTGCAGTCTCAGCAACACCGTACGGAGCAAGGCATGGCTGCAACAGAGATAGTCCTGCCTTTGGAATCTGAGGAGAATGCTCCCGAGGAGCCGAGCGATCCGTCTGCATCGGGGGCGGCAGTGCCTACGGAGCAGGTGTGGGAGCAGTTAGATCGCAGCCTTGGCACTCTGACGAAGACGGAACGGCTGATCTTCGACAGATACATTGCAGGAAGAAGCACCAAGGAGATTATGACGGAGCTGAATATTAAGGAAAACACGCTGAAATTCCATAACAAAAACATTTATGGAAAGCTGGGAGTCACCTCCCGGAAGCAGCTTCGGGAGATCTATTCACAGGTCGGGGCAGCCGCTTGCGATCAATCAGAACTTTCCTGAAAAAGAGGTGTATGCAATGATCGGCTTGGGAACTATGGTGAACTGCGGTGCCATTGTAGTGGGAGGAATTCTTGGACTGCTCTTCGGTCGTTTCGTAAAGGAGCAGATTCGGGAGTCTCTGACCATGGTCTGCGGTATCAGCACCCTATTTCTGGCAGTAGCCGGAGCTATGGAAAAGATGTTGAGCATTCAGGAGAATGGGCTTGTCAGCGGAGGAGCCATGCTGATCGTTGGTTGCCTGGCGATCGGAACCCTGATCGGGGAGCTGCTGCAGATCGAGGAGGGCTTCGAGACCTTCGGAGCATGGCTGAAGCGGAAGACCGGCAACGGAAAGGATCAGAGCTTTATTGAGGCCTTTGTAACCGCCTCTCTGACGGTTTGTATCGGTGCTATGGCGATCGTGGGAGCCATTGAGGACGGCATTGCAGGAGACCCCTCTATTCTTCTGACCAAGTCCGTTCTGGATCTCATCATCATTGTGGTCATGACCTGTGCTATGGGGAAGGGGTGCATCTTCTCGGTGATCCCTGTGGCACTGTTACAAGGAGGCATTACCCTTCTGGCAGGCTGGCTGCGCCCTGTCATGACCGCTGCGGCATTAGACAATCTTTCTCTGTTAGGCTCTGTTCTGATCTTCTGTGTAGGCGTGAATCTTGTATGGGGGAAGAAAATTCGGGTTGCCAATATGCTGCCTGCGATTCTCCTTGCAGTCTGTGCGGCATTTATCCCCGGACTGTAATGAGAATTTAGGCTATCACCTTTCGTAAGCTTAGGTATTGCTCGCAAGCAAAAGACTGCACCGTGCGTAGGGGCGAAGCTGTGTCTTCGCCCGAGAAACTACCGAATGGCAAACAGCATCGTTCTTTTTGAGTGTGGTTCAAAATCGTAGTGCCACGGGCGAACACACAGCTGCGCCCCTACAGCGCATGATTTTCGCTGAAGGCCTTGCTATATA
>JAGBGB010000150.1 GCA_017936205.1 Oscillospiraceae bacterium | reverse complement strand
CGCATTGCGCGTCCGACAACCACCAAGAATTGGTGGTTGTGAAAAATGTTTCGTTTTTTGGAGAAATTACATCATTTTCGGTGGTTTTTGTGTTCATGGCGTTACGCCATGAACCGGACGCGCAATGCGCGCCCCTACGAATGGTACGATAAATCGGAATTTGGCGGTGTGGCTGTTGGCGGAAAAAGCCATCCCGACACAGTTGGTGGCAGGATGGCTTGGAGCTTTGCTCTTACTGATCTTCGCCGAAGTCGGCAATGTATGCCTCTACCAGCTTCTCGGGCCAATCGGAGACGGGCTCCAGTCTGCCGGTAAAGAAGCGGAGAGTTGCAGGCTCATGGGTGAAACGCAGGCCACCAATGAGATGACGGTGGTCATAGAGCCACTTCACACGGTCAATGACATATTCTGTCTGAGACAGGGTGAATACACGGCGAGGGAATGCCAAGCGGATCATCTCAACAGAAGCAATGTGTTCTGTGCCGTCAGGATTTCTCTCCTCGGACAGAGTGCCTCGCTCCATGCCGCGAATGCCGCCGCAGAGGTACATGGCAACAGTCAATGCACCTGCGGGATACTCATGGTCAGGAATATGAGGAACGACCTCACGAGCATTGATATGTGCGCCCAAGCCGCCGCCGGGGGTGACCATGGGAACACCACACTTGACCAGTTCGTCTACACAATGACGGATGAACTGAGGTCCCTGAGAGATCACATCGAAGTCCATAGACTCCTCGAAGCCAACAATCAGTGCCTCCATCTCCTTAACAGACATACCGCCGTAGGTCAGGAAGCCCTCGAACATAGTAACATAGTCCTCCATGTTGTGGAACAGAGTTTCATCCCGAACCATACAGCCGCCGCCACGACCGAAGCCGAACTTTCTGCCGGAGAAATAGATCAGGTCGAAGAGGTCGCCGATCATACGGGTGATCTCACGGATGGACTTGTCCTTCATGGACTCTTCACGGGTCTTGATGAAGTACAGATTGTCCTGCAGCAGGGATGCATCCAGAACTGTGGGAATCCCGTACTCTCTGGCAATGGCAACCGCTTCCTTCATATTCTGATAGGAAATGGGCTGACCACCAATGAGGTTGGTGCCGGCTTCCAGACGAAGGAATGCGATATTCTCTGCACCCTCACGCTCAATGCAGGCACGGACCTTGTCCAGATCAATGTCACCCTTAAAGGGCAGGTCGCTGGCAGGGATCAAGCCCTCGTCCTTGATCAGCTCCTCAACCTTACCGCCGAGACGGGTAATGTGAGCCTTAGAGGTGGTAAAGTGGTAGTTCATAATAACGGTGCTGCCGGGTTTCACAAAATGGACAGCAATGATATGCTCACAGGCACGCCCCTGGTGTGCAGGCAGGAAATACTCCATGCCGAAGATCTCTGTGAGCTTCTTGTTCATACGGTAGAAGGTTTCGCTTCCCGCATAGGCATCATCGGCACGGAGCATACCGGCCTGCATATCATCACTCATGGCATTGACACCGGAGTCGGTGAGCATATCCATGAAAATATCCTTATTATGAAGCATGAAAGCGTTATAGTGAGCTTCCTTCATCCTCTGCAGACGCTCTCTTGCAGGGAGGAGCTCCAAACGCTGTACGATCTTAACCTTGTGCATTTCCATAGGGACAGCGGGGCGATGGTAGAATTTTACTTCCGGCATAGTCAGAACCTCCAAAAAAGCTGTAGAATCAGCTTGTATTTTTCTATGTCATAGTATATAATACTTTCTATAATTTGTAAAATGAATCATTTCGATATTTTTAATCGAAAATTTCGATGGAGGAGCATATGGAAATTCGGAATCTCAGAACCTTCCAGCAGGTAGCAGAGCGGAACAGCTTTACCGCTGCCGCTAATGCATTGGGCTACAGTCAATCTACCGTTTCCTTCCAAATCAAACAATTGGAGGAGGAGCTGGGCTGTCTGCTGTTTGAGCGGATCAATCATACCCTAAACCTGACGGAACCGGGACGAGAGGTGCTGGACTATGCACAAACTGTCCTTCGTCTCACAGAAGAATTCCGCCAGAGCATGGACGCCTCTCGGGAGCCAGTTGGCTCTATACACATCGTAACCCCGGATTCCTTGTGTGAAGAGATGATGATGCGCAATTACAGAGACTTCTACGATCGCTATCCCCGAACCTATCTCAAATTCTCTACTGCAGACACCGCCGATATGTTCCGCATGCTGGATCGGAACGAGGCAGATGTGATCCTGACTCTGGACTCCCATGTATATTCAAGAGAATATGTCATAGCCAAGGAGGAGCAGGTGACGGTACACTTCGTCACAGGTGCTCAGTCCGCCTATGCGGGGAAGAAAGATCTGTCCATCGCCGATCTGTTGCAGGAGCCCTTTGTTCTGACAGAAAGAGGTGTAGGCTACCGCCGGATCTTAGACCGTGCTCTGGAAAAAATGTCCTTAGAGATCCAACCTATTTTAGAGCTGGGACGGACGGATATTATTACCGCCGTGCTGGCACAGGGAACCGGGATCTCCTTCCTACCGGACTTCGTAACCAAGGATGCGGTAACTCGAGGAGAGCTGGTGTACTTAGATGTGAAGGATGTGGAGGTGGATGTATGGAAGCAGCTGATCTACCACCGGAACAAATGGATCTCCCGTACCCTGCGCACCTTTCTGGACTATGTCATAAATGCCGAATTCCACAACTGATCCCTAAAGTACATAGCATAAAAAACTGTTCCGAAATGAGGTCAAATACTCATTTCGGAACAGCTTTATTCCTTATATCACAGCATTCCTTCGGATCATCTGTTTTCCGTCCTTCTGCGGATACTGAGCACAACACCTGCTAACAGCAGCAGAATACCAAACACTGCCATAACGGGAATGGGCCAGTTCAGCTGACCTGTTTGAGGTGCATCGTCATTTCCGTCATCGGGCTTGGTAGGCTTGGTGGAGCCGGAGGGATCCGAAGGATCGGAGGGATCCGAAGGATCGGAGGGATCAGAGGGATCGGTGGGATCCGAGGGATTGGAAGGATCCGAAGGATCGGAAGGATCGGAGGGATCCGAGGGATCGGAAGGATCGGAAGGATCGGAGGGATCCGAGGGATTGGAAGGATCCGAGGGATCGGT
>JAGBGB010000149.1 GCA_017936205.1 Oscillospiraceae bacterium | reverse complement strand
GTATCTAATTTAACAGAGAAGCCCATATCCCTGATCCTTTGTATGAAAACTCCGATCTCAGGATTAAGGAGTGGTTCTCCACCGGTGATTGCCACCCCATCCAATAGACCCTGCCGTTTCTTCAGGAAGTCAAAGAAGGACTCTTCTGAAAGTTCGTCAATTCCCCGAAGCAACGGAGAATTGTGGCAAAAGGGACAACGAAAGTTACACCCCTGCAAAAACACCGTACATGCTACCTTGCCGGGAAAGTCCAGTAAGGTCATTTTTTGCAAACCACCTATGCGCATAGAACCCTCCTTCACAACTGGAAATTAGTGTATATTGTATTTCTGAGGAAATAAAACACAATATCTTGTGCTTGTATAGAATACATGGAAAACGATGTTTTGTCAACTACAAAAGAGAAACAAATTAGATTTCGATAAAATTTCTTTGGTGCGTTCGGGCTAAAAGGACAAACGATTCTTCTAATTCAGTAAAATGCTATATTGACAAGACTAATGTTGTATAATATAATTTATATATCTTATGAATTGGAGGTATTTTTATGAGAAAGCTTGTTGCACTTATCTTGGCTGTGTGCATTCTGCTTACCGTTTCTGGGTATTCTTTTGCTGAAGAGATGGTTGCAGAGGCCGAATTGACAGCAGAGTTTATCATCTCACCTGAAGATGTCCGATTATGGGAAGAAATACACATGGAAAAACTGTTGTCTAAACTTGGGGATGCCCCTTCCCGGAGGACTACAGATCAAGATAATATGGTTTTCCCCGGAACCATGCTGGAAAAGACATCCTTTACCCAGGGCCCCGACAATCAATTTGCTGTTGGCGTTTTACAGAATGGAAACACCGCCCAGTATTATTGCTTGTTAATTTACAAAGGGAATGCTCCCGAGGGAGAACCGGTATATACAGGATATCGAGCCTTTACCTCTGAGATAGGTATGTTTACCAGATATTTTCATGTTGATACCAGCCGCTTCGAGGAGGGGAGATACACTGCAGTTACCTGTGTTGCCACCAGAGAAGGAAACTCTCTTCTTCCTGTAAGTGGCTCTGCTTCGATGACAGACATTTATTGCATCAAGGAATACCAGAGACCATGGCACCTGATCCTTAGAGATGCGGATACGAAGGAAACAGTCGATTCACTGTTCTTTTCAAACGGAGAAGGGCGTATACTGGAATTATGGCGCAGTCCGGTTCCTTCTTATGGCTCGGGGCTCCTTGAGATCAGCGAAAACGAAGGGCTTGTTGAGATCCACGAAGCTGGGGGTCTAATGAGCATGACTCCTATGCGCTACGGTACGGGAGAGTTGCGAATCGTTTATGATAATAAGATGATTCTGACGATTCCTATTAATATTTGTTCGCACGCGGGCGGACATCAATATAAATTGATCGCTGTACCTTCAGAACCTACGATGGAGTACGCGGGTGTATCGGTTCATCTCTGTGATCACTGCAGTGCAGTGTACAGGGAAAATGTTCCCGGACCCGGAGCGGCTTTCAGTAAAATGCAGGATATCCCCACAAATGCCTGGTATCGTGATACGGTACAGGAGGCTGTGTTCCGTGGGTTGTTCAATGGTGTTTCTGCCACGGCTTTTGGGCCCACTCAGTCTATGACCAGAGCGATGTTGGTTACGGTTTTGTGGCGTTATGAAGGCTCGCCCTCTGGGGACTCATCCCCGTTCTTCGATGTGGAGCCCAATGCATGGTATGCCAATGCGGTCAGTTGGGCTGCTAATCAGGGGATTGTGGATGGTGTAGGCCACGGACTGTTTAAGCCAAATGGGAAGATCACCCGTGAGCAGATGGCAACGGTTCTGTACCGATATGCATTGAAAAAAGGATATGATACGGAGATTTTCGGGTCCGTAGAGGAATTTGTAGACGGAGCTCAAGTCCAGACTTGGGCAAGAGAACCCCTTGCGTGGGCTGTTGGTCACAGCATCGTCAGTGGTGTGAATGAAAAAGGAACGGTGTATCTGAGACCTCAAGGAGATGCGACTCGCTCTCAGGTAAGTGCGATCCTGATTCGCTTTATCCATGGGATCTCAGAGCCTGACAGAGCCATAGAGCTTCCGGATATGACAGATGCTGTAGACGGTGGTCAGGGGCTGGATACATATTGGGCGTTTTATGAAGATGGTCGTTTGGTCATTGGCGGAGAGGGCACTGTATACGGAACATGGGGCATCGATAAGGCTCCATGGGATCGTTATAGGGAGCAAATTAAGGAGGTTGAGATCCTCTACGGCATCCAAGAGCTGGGTGACTCTCTGTTCACACAGTATCCTTCTCTTGAGAAGGTGACTTTGGCAGAAAGTGTAGATACGATTGGAAATTATGCCTTCTATGAGTGCACGAACCTGTCTGTCCTCAATCTGGCACAAGGCTTGGAGTATATTGGATATGCGGCATTTCAAAACTGTACCTCTCTTGCAGAACTTAAGCTTCCATACGGTGTCAGAGAGATCGGATGGTTAGCCTTTGCGTATTGCACATCCCTGAAGGAGCTGGAGCTGCCGGATTCTATTACGCTGTATCGATCCCATGACGGGAGAAATAATCGTGGCGGTCTGCTTGAGTATGCCTTCGAGGGGTGTAGCTCTATTGAAACTGTGCAGCTACCTATTGCTTTGACGGAACTGCAAATGTTTACCTTTTCCCGTTGTACATCTCTCAAGGAGGTTTCTCTTCCTCCTTGTCTGAAGCTCATGAATATGCTGGTTTTTTCCCGATGTACCGCACTGGAAAGCATTGTAATCCCGGATAGCGTCTCAGAGATTTTTTATGGCATTTTTTCCTCATGCACTGCCTTAAAGGAAGTGTATGTCCTCAGCCCGTACTACAAACTGAACGAGGCTAATGTGGGGGCATTCCTTAAGGAAAGTGATAAATGGCCCTTTGGAGATCGTGATCAGGTGGTGGTGTACGGATATGTAGGTTCTGCTACACAGGCGTTGGCACAACGGTTTGGCTACCGCTTTGTTGACATTCTGACTGTGATAGAGTGATCCTCTATTGCTCTGAGCATATTCAAATCCATTGAATAAGGGCTTTACATTTCGACAGTTTTTGTGTAGAATATGCTTGGGTGATAAAATGAATCAACAACAAAGATACCGTACCGGATCGAGAAACGGTCGGGATGACCCCTATGAAAGGGGATTTGCACACAAGCTGTATGAGGATCAGATAGGCGCTGATCCCTATTATGAGACGAATACACCAAGCGGTCGTCGGAGTTCTGCGGGAGGTACTTACAGTTCTTCCTCAGGATCCCGTTCATCTTCTAATAAGAAGCGAAAAAAGGGTGGCTTTTTCAGTAAATGTTTTAAGTTTCTGCTGTTCTGTTTCATAGTTCTGGCTGTCTTGTTTATTGCGTTCCGTCTATATGTTTCCGCACCAATGCATAGCCATCAGGATCGAATGGATGGGGTTACAACCATCCTCGTCGCCGGTACAGATGAATCCGGTTTGAATACGGATACTCTGATGCTTGTTAATGTGGACAGAGCAGAGGGACAGATCAGCATTATGAGCATACCCCGTGATACGAAGGTAAATTCGACTTATGTACCTCATAAGATCAACGGAGCCTATGTAGCAAACGGTCAAGGTGAGGACGGAATGTTTTGGCTGTGCGATTATGTCCGCAAAACCGTAGGCTTCCATCCCGATGCGTATGCCTTGGTGGATTTAAACTGTCTCATAGAGCTTGTTGACCTTTTCGGTGGTGTGGAGTTCCACGTTCCTATGGATATGCATTATGAGGATCCCGCACAGGATCTGTATATCCATTTAGAGGAAGGCTTGCAGACACTGGATGGTGAGGGGGCTATGGGTGTGGTTCGCTTCCGTAAGGGCTACACCATGCAGGATCTGGAACGAGTGAATGTGCAGAGAAATTTCCTTATGTCAGCTCTGAGTCAGTGGTTGGATTTAAAGAACCTTCCCCTGCTTCCGAAGGCGATCTCTATCCTGAATGAGCATAGTATGACGAATTTAAGTACCTCTAACTTGCTGTGGTTGGCAGAAAGCCTGCTGGTTTGCGGAACGGACGATATGATGATGACGACGATCCCCCATACATTGGGTAGTGAGTATGTTTATGTCAAGGCGGATGACTCCTATCTGGAGCTGATCAACCGTTATTTCAATCCCTATGTTAAGCCTGTGAGCTACGAGGATCTGGATATTGCGAATTAACGGAGGATAGAAATGGTAGTTGGACGATTTGCACCAAGTCCTTCCGGAAGGATGCATTTGGGGAATGTGTTTACTGCCCTGATAGCTTGGCTGTCTGTCCGTTCTCAGCAGGGGAGGATGCTTCTGCGGATCGAGGATCTGGATCCGGATCGGAGCAAGCCTCAATACATTGATGCTTTGCGTCGAGACCTCCAATGGTTAGGCTTGGATTGGGATGAAGAAATGCCGCTGCAGAGTCAACGCTCAGATATATATGACTGTTATTTTCATAGACTTCCGGTTTATCCTTGCTTCTGCACCAGGAATGAGCTGCACAGTGCCTCTGCGCCCCATGCAGCTGACGGCAGTTTCCTGTATGCCGGTACTTGCCGTGGACTGAGTGCGGAGGAGATCGCTACTCAAGTAAGAAAACCTTCTTGGAGAGTTGCTTTGAATGAGGGCTGTGTCAGCTTTACGGACAGAGTATACGGAATGATTCGGGAGGATCCGTCCAAAAGTTGCGGAGATTTTATCCTTCGTAGGGCGGACGGCGTTTATGCGTATCAGCTTGCTGTGGTATGTGATGATGCTTTGGGTGGAGTTACGGAAGTCGTTCGAGGCAGAGATCTTCTTAGTTCAACTGCACGACAGATCTGGCTGTATCGGGCACTAGGCTTTCCTACTCCTGAGTTCTGCCATGTCCCATTGCTGGTTGCGCCGGACGGTCGAAGATTGAGCAAGAGAGAAAAAGACTTGGACTTGGAGCATCTTCAGCAGCATTATACTGCTGAGGATTTGATTGGAAAATTGGCTTACAGCATAGGACTCACAGAGAACTCGAGCCCCATTTCACCGAGGGAATTGATCCCTTTGTTCCGGTGGGATCGTATTCCGAATCAGGATATTTCTATTATGGAACAATTCCATGTCTAAAATGAGTATAAAGTAAGGATTTTTTTCCCATACTTCCATTGCAGGGGCTCTTCCGGAAATGACCCGGGAGAGCCCTTGATTCATAATGAGGAGTGGGTGTATGGAAGTAAAAGAAATTATGTCAAAAAAGGTGATCAGTATCTCTCCCAACGAAAGTGCTGCGGTTGCCGCACGATTGTTGTGTAGATACAATATCGGAGCGATCCCTGTTTGTGCAACAGAAGGGCGAGTCAAAGGCATGGTAACAGACCGTGATATTGTACTGCGTTGTGTTGCAGCAGGGGAGGAACCGGAGGCTACGAAGGTATCTGATATTATGACACGACGAGTGATCACCGTCAGTTCAGAGGACTCAGTGCATACAGCAATGGAAAAAATGGCGAAAGAACAGATCCGCAGACTGCCTGTAGAAGAAAATGGAAGGCTTGTTGGAATGCTCTCTCTTGGAGATGTTGCAAAAATCCGTAGCTGTACAATGGAAGCCGCAGATGCCTTAAGTGAGATATCGGATAATTTAAAAAGAATGTAAAGAAAAGTACAAAAAAAGCTGTAAAAAACAGAAAAAAGTAATTGACATTTCGGCAATTAGGTGATAGAATAGATGCGCCGCGTCGAAGAGGTAGTAAGTGGAGCGAACTCCCACCTTCAGAGCGAGACTACAAAAAAGGTAGGTGCAACAACTATGCAGGCAGTTATCGTTACCGGTGGCAAGCAGTACAGCGTCAAGGAGGGCGACATCATTTTTGTCGAGAAGCTCGGCGTTGAGGCTGACGCAACTGTAACCTTCGATCAGGTCCTGGCAATCGTGGACGGCGAGAACTCTAAGTTCGGCGCTCCCGTGGTCAAGGGCGCTTCTGTCGAAGCTAAGGTTCTGAAGAACGGCAAGTCTAAGAAGATTACCGTTTTCAAGTACCGCCCCAAGAAGGACTCCAAGTCCATCCGCGGCCACAGACAGCCTTATACCAAGGTGCAGATTGAAAAGATCTCCATGTAATTCAGTCCTATGACGAAGGTAGAAATTTTCAATCAAGACGGACGAATCAATGGTTTCTCCGTTTCCGGGCATAGCGGCTATGGTGAAGAGGGCAGTGACATCGTGTGTGCGGCAATTTCTACTGCAGTGCAGTTTGCAGAATGCACGATCAATGATGTTCTTGGTAATCATGCCAATACGAAAGTCAAAGAAGACGAGCCCCGGATCACCCTGACCCTTCCCGCAACCTGCGATGATGAAGACGCAGTGCAGGCAGTGCTGACCGGCTTTATGCTGACTATGTGCTCCTTGCGGGACGACTATCCTGATTATATCGAAGTTATGGAGGTGTAACTCATCATGTTGAAAATCGGTTTTCAGTTCTTCGCACATAAGAAGGGCGGCGGTTCTACTAAGAACGGTCGTGATTCCGAGTCCAAGAGACTGGGCGTGAAGCGCGCTGACGGTCAGTTCGTTCTGGCTGGTAACATTCTGGTTCGCCAGAGAGGCACGCACATTCATCCTGGTGTCAATGTCGGTATCGGCACTGACGACACCCTGTTCGCTCTGATCGACGGTCACGTCAAGTTCGAGCGCAAGGGCAAGGATCGTAAGCAGTGCTCCGTTTACGCTGCACAGTAATTGAGAGAAGCCGGAACATAGCAATATGTTCCGGTTTTTTTAAGACCCGGATAAGAAGAATATAGGAAATCCATAGCATACTGTGAAAGCGAGGTTGAGCAAATGTTTGTTGATAAAGTTAAAATTTTCGTTAAGGCGGGTAACGGTGGTAACGGTGCTGTAGCATTTCATCGTGAGAAATATGTTGCAGCCGGTGGTCCCGATGGAGGCGACGGTGGCAGAGGTGGGAATATTGTCCTTCGTGTGAATGACAATCTTTCGACCCTTATGGACTTCCGCTATAAGAGAAAATATACGGCTTCTCCTGGTATGGACGGTCAGGGTGGCAGACGATCCGGTAAGCGTGGCGAGGATCTTGTGATTCAAATTCCGCGCGGTACGGTAATTCGGGATGCTGCCACCAACGAAGTGATCAAGGACATGTCCGATAATCAGGATTATATCCTCTGCAAGGGTGGAAGAGGTGGCTGGGGCAATTCCCATTTCGCTACCCCTACCAGACAGGTTCCTCGATTTGCTAAGGCGGGTCTACCCGGGGAGGAGCATGAGGTTATTCTGGAGCTTAAGCTCCTTGCTGACGTTGGTCTTGTGGGCTTCCCTAATGTTGGCAAGTCTACTTTGCTGTCTGTTACTTCTAACGCCAGACCTAAGATCGCAAATTATCATTTCACTACATTGTATCCTAATCTGGGAGTAATCTATGTAGATGAGGGTGTATCCTTCGTTATGGCTGACATTCCCGGTATTATTGAGGGTGCAGCAGAAGGGGCAGGCTTAGGTCATGATTTCCTGCGCCATATTGATCGCTGCCGTCTGATGGTTCATGTGATCGATGTGGCAGGTAGTGAGGATCGGGATCCTGTAGAGGATTTTGAGAAGATCAACGCAGAGCTTGCTAATTATTCTGAAGCACTGGCGTCTCGTCCCATGATCGTTGCTGCCAATAAGTGTGATTTAATCCCTGAGGGGAGTGACAATTTGGAAAGACTCCGCGCATATGTTACGGAGCGTGGCTATCCCTTCTACGAGATTTCTGCTGCTACCACTCAGGGTACCAAGCAGCTTATGCGTGTGATTGCCGGCAAGCTGCAGGATCTTCCTCCTGTGATCATTTATGAGCCGGAATATGTCAAGCCTATTGCTGAGGCTGGGGAGGCAGAGGATCTGACCATCCAGCAGTTTGAAGATACTTGGGTCATTTCCGGCAAGTGGCTACAGCAGCTGATCAACGATATCAACTTCGGTGATTATGAATCCAGAATGTACTTTGATCGTCAGCTCCGCAAGAGTGGTTTGTTTGACCGTTTGGAGGAAATGGGCATCGAAGATGGGGATACTGTCAGCATCTACGATTTTGAATTCGACTACGAGCGATAAAAGAATACAAGTCCGACTCTCTTCTCTTTGAGGGTCGGACTTGTAGTATTTATACTGAGTTTCTTTAGAAAGTAGACATTTTTAATGGCTACTTTCTATAGCCCGAAAGGGCGTAGAAACTCGTACAAGACGGCTTATGTGCCCAGCAGGGCACATAAGGTCCAATTAAAAGTGTCTACTTTTAATTG
>JAGBGB010000148.1 GCA_017936205.1 Oscillospiraceae bacterium | reverse complement strand
GCCAGAACCTCTACGAAGGTGAAGCCCTTTCCCTCCTGCTGGAGGCGGAATGCCTTCTGAATGGCTTTCTTTGCCTTGTTCAGGTTGGGAATGTCTGTAGCACAGACACGGGTAGCATAGGCACAGCCGTCCAGAGTGGAGATGATCTCTGCCATGCGGATGGGCGCACCGTAGTGATCCTGCTGTCTGCCTAAGGGGGCGGTGGTGGCCTTCTGCCCGACCAGAGTGGTGGGAGCCATCTGACCGCCGGTCATGCCGTAAATGGCATTGTTGATGAAAATGGTGGTAAACTTCTCTCCACGCATGGCTGCGTGGATGATCTCAGCGGTACCGATGGCGGCAAGGTCGCCGTCGCCCTGATAGGTGAAAACGATGGTGCCGGGGTCGGATACACGCTTGATGCCTGTAGCCACAGCAGGAGCTCTGCCGTGAGCAGCCTCGTGCATATCGCAGTTGAAGTAGTTATAGGCGAAAACGGAGCAGCCAACAGGAGCAACGCCGATGGTCTGACCTAAAACGCCCATTTCTTCCAGCGTTTCTGCAACTAATTTATGAATGATACCATGGGTACAGCCGGGGCAGTAGTGGAGCTCTGCATCGGTCAGACCTTTGGACTTCTGATATACAATAGCCATATTTCTTACCTCCCAATAGCAGCCTTGGCAGCGGCACAAACATCTGCCGGGGTGGGGACTACGCCCCCAGCCTTGCCTACGAAGGACACAGGCTTACAGCCTTCCAGAGCGATCTTCACATCGTCGATCATCTGACCCATGCTCAGCTCTACATCCACAACAGCCTTGACGCTGGCTTGCTGGGCAGCAGCCTTCAGAGCCTTATGGGGGAAGGGCCACAGGGTAATGGGACGGAGCAGACCTGCCTTAATGCCTTCTTTCTCTAACTGGCGGATGGCAGCACGGGCAATTCGGGAGGGGGTGCCGTAGGCTACGAAGAGAACCTCACAGTCCTCGGTGTTGTATTCCTCCCAGAGAACCTCGTTCTCTTCCATGGCGGCATATTTCTTCGCAAGCCGCTCGTTATGTTCGGCGCAGAGGTTGGGGTCGATGTACAGGGAATTGATCACATTGGGCTGACGGGCTTCCTTGGTGCCTGTGGTTGCCCAGGTCTTCTCAGGAAGCTCACGCTTGGGCAGCTCACGCCATTCAATGGCTTCCATCATCTGACCGATCATGCCGTCAGCAAGGATCATAACAGGGTTCCGATAGTGATCGGCTACATCGAAGGCAAGCTGGACGAAGTCTGCTGCCTCCTGAATGGTTGCAGGTGCGTAGACCAGATGACGGTAGTCACCGTTACCGCCGCCACGGGTCGCCTGGAAGTAGTCGCCCTGTGCAGGCTGGATGGTTCCTAAGCCGGGGCCGCCACGCATCATGTTGACGATGACTGCAGGCAGCTCTGCACCGCAGATATAGGTAATGCCTTCCTGCTTCAGGGAGATTCCGGGAGAAGAGGAGGAGGTCATAACACGCTTGCCACAGCCTGCTGCACCGTAGACCATGTTAATGGCAGCAACCTCAGACTCAGCCTGCAGGAAGCAGCCACCGATCTTGGGCAGATGCAGGGACAGATATTCGGGGATCTCATTCTGGGGGGTAATGGGATAGCCGAAGAAATACTTACAGCCGGCACGAATGGCGGCTTCGGCAATGGCTTCATTGCCTTTCCAAAGTTCTTTTGCCATAGCTCCTCCTTATACTCGTTCCACCGTAATAATGGAATCGGGACACATTTTTGCACAGCTGCCGCAGCCGATGCACTTGTCAAGATCCTCGGGGCGGATGGCTGCAGGGTGATAGCCCTTGCGGTTGGTGGTGGTCTCATCCATGACGATGATGTTCTTGGGACAGACTAAGGCACAGAGCTCACAGCCCTTGCATCTGTCCCGGCGGAAGGTTACGATTCCTGCCATATAAATTCTTCCTCCTCACGATTAATTTCCCATGGCTTCTTCATATAGAGCTCCATGGGGAACAGGGGCTCTGCAAGGCTGCCCTCCAGTTGGGGGAGGAAACGCCTGTGAACCCCATGACAGACTATGGGTAGACCTGTCCTCTCAGACAGGGCACTTGCCAGTGCGGCACCCTTCAGGATCTCCTCAGGGGTGGTCTGGCTGCAAAGATGAGTATTATTCACGATGCCTGTGACTCTCTGGCGGCATTCAGCCTCGATGCCTTGCAGATAGTCCAGTGCACGGTCAACGGTGTTGGTCTCCGGTCTGTTGGCATTGAGAACGAACAGCAGATCAAAGTCCTCTGTAGCTAACTTGGGAGCGAAGCGAGCAAGAACTCTTGCCCCAATGGGATCTCCGCCGATGTCCAGAACTCCACGGAGGCTGCGATCTTCAAAAATTGACAGCACTGCAGGATTCAGGGCGGGGATATCTGCCGCCCCTCCGCAGGAGGTGACGATGACCCGAACTCCCGCTGCTTCCAGACGATCTGCCTGCTCATAGGAACGGAAATAGGGATTCACAATATCCAGATCCGCAAGGGCAGTCTCCTCTCCCTGTCTCGCAAGGTGGAGGGCAAGATTCACTGCAAATTCGGTTTTACCGCTGCCGTAGTGACCGGTGATGATTTGTATGCGTTTGTTCATCGATATACCTGTACTTCTTCCTCTCCGGTGAGGACACGGATGGCTCCCTGTGCCATAGACAGCATCTCGTCCTCTCCGGGGTAAATATAGACGGGAGCAAGGAAGTGGACATTTTCCTCGATCCAGTGCATCAGCAGCTTGCTGTGGGCGAAGCCACCTGTCAGCAGGATGGCGTCGATCTTGCCCTGCAGTACCGGTGCCATGGCTCCGATCTCCTTGGAAACCTGATATGCCATAGCACGGAAGGCAAGCTCGGCTTTGGAGTCACCGTTCTTGATCCGCTCACTGACTTCTTTACCGTTGTTGGTTCCGGTGTAGCCCTGCAAGCCGCAGTCGAAGCTGAAATGGTGGCGAAGCTCCTCATAAGTGGTGCCGTATTTGCCGCTGAAGGCGATCCGCAGCACATCCAATACAGGCAGAGTGCCGGGGCGTTCTGCGGTAAAGGCCCCTTCTCCCTCCAAGCCGTTATTCACATCGATGATCTTGCCGTTCCGATGGGCGCCGACGGTAATGCCGCCGCCCATGTGGCAGACGATGAGGCGGAGAGAATCGTAGGGAATGTCGATCTCTTCTGCAAAGCGTTTTGCAATTGCCTTCTGATTCAGGGCATGGAACAGGGGACGGCGGGGATAGTCGGGATGTCCGGAGAGCTTAGCAACCTTGGACATCTCATCAATGACCGGGGGATCTACCACAAAGGCAGGAATCCCCGGGCCCTCTGCCAGCTCGGAGGCAAGAATGCCACCTAAATTACATACATGCTTGCCATAGGCACAGCTGCGCAGATCCTCCAGCATGGCTTCGTTGACGGCATAGGTGCCGCCCTGGAGGGGACGAACCAGTCCTCCTCTGCCTACAATGGCGTCGAAGTCCTCTAAGGTGAAGCCCTGTTCCTCAATATAGGACAGGATCAGGGGCTTGCGGAAGGCAGCATTCTCTTCCATGGTGTGGAAGCCAGCCATATCCTTGGGATCATGCTGGAACACCTTCACACACAGACAGCTGTCTCCCTCATATGCGGCTACCTTGGTGGAGGTAGAGCCGAAGTTCATGGTCAATACTCTAAAATCCCTCATGCTTTGTTCTCCTTAGACTGATAGGCTGCTACTTGGAGTGCTAATATGATGGAATACAGCTTGCTCTTGTGGCTGTCTGCACGGGAAGTCATAATAATGGGTGCCTTTGCACCTACCACGATGCCTGCATTGCGAGCCTTGCCGAGGAACACAAGCGCTTTGTACATTACATTTCCGGCTTCGATATCCGGCATTAGGAGAATGTCCCCACGACCTGCACGGGGATCGGAAATGCCCTTCCGTCGGGCAGCCTCTGCAGAAATAGCGTTGTCCAGAGCCAGAGGTCCTATGACCTGACAGCCGGGGAGATCGGCTTCTGCTAAGGCGGCAGCTTCAATGGTGGCAGGCATTTTTGCCTTGACCTTCTCAACGGCACAGACACAGCACACAATGGGGTCGGGGTTCCCCAAGGCATGGGCAACCTCAACGGCATTGAGGATAATATGCTTCTTCTCCTCCAAGGTGGGGGCAATATTCATGGCGGCATCGGTGAGATAGAACAATCTGTCGAAGCCGGGGACTTCAAATACAGCTACATGGGACAGCAGCCTGCCCGTACGCAGTCCGGTACCGCCCTGAAGGACTTCCTTCATAACTACGGCGGTGTCAACCAGTCCCTTCATCAGTACATCTGCTCTGCCCTCCCGAACCAAGGTGACGGCAGTCTTACAGGCCTCCACGGGGTCGGGCACATGGACGATCTCATATTTCTCTATGGGAATGGAGCAGCCTTCGGCTACCTGACGGATCTTTTCCTCATCACCTACTAAAATGGCGGTGGTCAAGCCCAATTGACGGGCTTCTTCTACAGCACACAGAACCTCGTCGTCCTGTGCAACTGCTACGGCGATGGTATGGATAGTATCAGATGCGGCTTTCAAAGCATCTAAAGAATGAATCATAGTGTGGGCTCCCTTTCAGTTTGTTTTACATGGTGTCGATACTATGAGGATTCTACATATTATCATACTGCATTTTTGCTGAAAGTCAAGAAAATGACACAAAAAATATGTGAATAGAAATATTACATGATAGATTGCAAGCTCCTGGCACTTGCCATTTCCCTAAAAACTGTGTAAAATGGAGAAAATAAGAAAAGGAGACTTGAGTATGAAGCGTCTGTTTGCCCTTCTTCTGATATCGGCTCTGCTGCTGTCTGCCTGCGGCTACGATCCCTATGACCCTGCCATGTATGGCTTTTACGAGGGAACCGGCATCCTTGCCGAGGGCTATGAGATCCCAATGACCGGGGTTTATAATGGGGAGAACTATCTGCAGCTGGGGGAGGAAGGCAAGGGAACGATGAGTCTTGCAGGGAATGTGTATGACATTCAATGGGGCATGAAGGGAAGCACCTTCTACATGGAGCTGCAGGATGTGGAAAGCGAGGGAACTCTGGAAGACGGAGTGATCCGCCTGAACTATCTGGATATGGATATGGAGTTGATATTCGAATATGATGGGGACTATGTTCCCGGCAGCGGAGACCTTGATCAAGGGGATCTGACAGAGGAACAGCTCCGCTGGGACGGAAGCTGGTACGGTTGGTGGGTCGTGGACGAGGGAAGCGGCAGCTTCGAGGGTGTAACAGGAAGCTGGTGGGATATGTGTGCTTCCGTTACCATGAGCAGCAATGATCGTGGTCAGATGGTGCTGTGGGATCAGGATTGCTCCCAACAGGAGCCTCTGGGCGAGGTGAGCTTCTACCTGAATGAGCAGGGACAGGCGGTTTCCTTGGAGGGCTACTTCGGTGTAGTGCCTCTGGGAGAAGGGGACTGGATCATTGATCCCAACAGCCATGGAATGGAGAATATGATGGTGATTTCCGGTGGAGGTCAAATGGAGCAGGGCAGCTTCCGCTATACAGCCTACCTCCGTCCCTGGGGTCAGGACTGGTCCGATGCGCAGCAGAAGCCCTATCACTATGACAGCTGGTATCTGCCACTGATCGAGGCAGGGCAGCCTATGCCCTATAAGCTGCCCCAAGAAGAGAACTAAAAAATTAGGAAGTAAGGGCTTTCTAAAATGAAACAAATGTGATATGATAAAAGGACTTACGACAAAGGAGAAAGATACTATGAAGCAAACATTCCATCGTGTACTCAGTGCTTTGCTGATCCTGGCAATGCTGCTGAGCAATCTGGTGCTGTTGAGCTATGCTGCTCAGCGGAACACCGGAAAGCGCCATGAGCTCTGTGAGGAGCTGTCCAATCAGGCTGTTGCCTATTATGAGGCAAATGGCTTCGATTACGATACCTATGTGTCCTATGAGGGAGAGATCAGCGGGAGCTGCCTGAAGGCAGTGAATTCTGAGCTGTTCAAGGCACTGCAGGAGCTCATGACCAAGACTATGACCAAGTCTGTCAGCTATAACTCCCTGACAAGCTACTGGAAGGATACGGACTGCAGCAACAATTCCAATAATGCAGTGCTGTTCTACTCCGACCAGGTCTCCGGCAGCTATAACCGTGAGCATGTGTGGCCCAAGTCCCGTGCCTCCTTCCTGCAGCAGGATGGTGGCTGTGACCTGCACCATCTGCGGCCTACCAACAGCTCCGTCAACACCGCTCGCCTGAACTATATGTTCGGCAATGTCCGTGAGCTGCTCAGTGGCTACGACACCAAGGACTACGGCGGCAATACCGTCCTCTGGTTCAAGGGTGACTATACCGAGAATACTCCCGAGGAAAGCAAGTGTGGAGAAGATCTGGGCATGGTAGAGGTCAACGATAACATCAAGGGTGATGTTGCTCGTGTGCTGCTCTATGTCTATGTCCGTTGGGGAGAGAAGAACCTCTTCGAGAACGATCCCGATGCAAAGATCGGTCCCAATGACAACAAGAACAATGGCCTGCGTGTGATGAATGATCTGGACACCCTGCTGCAGTGGTGCGAGGAGGATCCTGTAGATACCTGGGAAATGAGCCGCAACGATGCTACCCAGTCTGTACAGGGCAACCGTAATATTTTTATTGATTACCCTGAATTTGCATGGCTGCTCTTCGGACGGAAGGCTGCCATTGTAGACCCGGCGGTTTGTGAGCATCTGAATGTGACCTGGCATCCTGAGGTTCCTGCAGGCTGCTATGATGAGGGAGTCAAGGCTTACTACAACTGCGATGACTGTGCAAGCCTGACTTTGGACGGCAGCTTTGAGGATGAGGTTAAGAGAACAGATCTGATCCTTCCTGCCGCGGGACATATTTGGGGACAGGGAACAGTCGTTCTTGAGCCCACAACCACCATGAGTGGAATGATGTCCTACAGCTGTACCCGCTGCGGTGCTGCCAAAACTGCAGTGATCCCCAAGATCTGTGACGGTGGGGAGGATTGCCCCAGCGATTCCTTCACGGATGCTCCTGCAGCGGGTCACTGGGCACATGAGGGCATTGACTATGCTGTAGAGAATCAGCTGTTCAAGGGTATCACCGAGACAACCTTCGCTCCCGACCGTTCTATGAACCGTGCTATGCTGGTAACAGTGCTGTGGCGGTATCTGGACGAGCCTAAGGAGGGCGAGAACGCCTTCACGGATGTGAAGGACGGTGTTTGGTACAGTGATGCAGTGGCTTGGGCTGCACATCAGGGCATCGTCAACGGTGTGGGCAAGGGCAGCTTCGCACCGGACAGAGTGATCACCCGTGAGCAGATCGCAGCTATCCTATACCGCTTCGCCAACCACATGGGCTGCGACACTGACAGCAAGCAGGAGCTGAGCAGCTTCCCCGATGCCCAGCAGGTGGGCAGCTATGCAACAGCGGCGATGCAGTGGGCAGTTGCCGAGGGCTTGATCAACGGCATCAAGAGCCAAGGTGTCAGCTACCTCCGTCCTCAGGGTGAGGCTACCCGTGCACAGGTCGCCACCATCCTTATGCGATTCTTAGAGAGCCTGGAAGCCTAATTGAAGATATTCTATTCTATGACCGACTCGCAGCAATGTGAGTCGGTCCATTTTTGCCCATAGCACCCCAAAGATCACCGAATTCCGATTTGTCGAACAGTTTGATTTACCCCTTCGTAGGGGCGCGCATTGCGCGTCCGGTTCATGACGGAACGGCATGAACACATAAACCACCGAAAATAATGTATTTCCCAAAAAATCGAAACATTTTTCACAACCACCAATTCTTGGCGGTTGTCGGACGCGCAATGCGCACCCCTACGAATGGTGCGATAAATTGGAATTTACCTCACAAGTCCCCAATCCTCCGTTGTACCCTTGGCTCCCACTCTGTGGGAGCCAAAGATG
>JAGBGB010000147.1 GCA_017936205.1 Oscillospiraceae bacterium | reverse complement strand
ATAAAGTGAAATTCTTATTGAAGAGCCTATTGCCTTAATAGGGCACGATGGGTTCCGTGAGGGGCTGTAAGACTAAACCTCTCACTCAAACGAAAACTTGGGTTAAAGAGAGGTGAAAAGTCGAGAAAGTCTACTCGACATGAGTATGGAAACACCGAGAAAAATTCCGGATACTCCCCAACGGAGCTTTGAGGTAAAGGATCCCAAGCTCCCCGTGATCCATGGCACAGCTCCCCATAATCGCAGGGAGGAGCACCAAAACCCCAGACCCACCCAGCAGATCCAGATCCAATAGGGGGATCAGCGCTCGTAGAGTGTAACAAGGCGGCGGAGCTCCTGTGCCAGCTCAGGGCGCAGAGCCTCTGCCGACATACGCCAGCTCCAATTGTTGGGACTGAGGATACCGGGGGTATTCATGCGGCTTTGGGCACCTAAGCCCAGATAGTCCTGCATTTGCGCAATAAAGGTATCTGCCACTGAGGAAAGCCCACAGCGAAGCAGAGCCTCGGGGAGCTCCGCCGGATCACGGACATTCAAATACGCCATAGCGTGCTGTACACCCTCGGGGGCAAGCCCCTCCAGCCATTGCGCCAGAGTTTCGTTGTCGTGGGTGCCGCTGTAGCATACACAGTTGCTGTGATAGCGGTGGGGTAGGTAGTTCCCCGGTTCTCTGGGGTCAAAGGCAAATTCCAAGATCTTCATGCCCGGATACCCGAAGTCCTGTCGAAGCTGCAGCACCTCGGGGGTCAGGTAGCCCAGATCCTCCGCAATAAAACGCAGCGTGGGGAAGTGCTTCTTCAAGCAGTCGGTGAAGTCCTTCCCCGGGCCCTTGATCCACTGCCCGTTCCGGGCCGTGGGCTCTCCATAGGGAACGGACCAGTAGCTTTCCAGCCCACGGAAGTGGTCGATGCGGATCACATCGAAGCGGCTGCTTGCTCCTGCGATCCGCTGCCGCCACCAGAGGAAGTCATCCTGTGCCATTGCATCCCAGCGGTACAGGGGATTCCCCCAAAGCTGACCTTCTGCGGAAAACAGATCCGGAGGACAGCCTGCCACTGCGGTGGGACGCTTCTCTCGATCCAATTGGAACAGCTCCGACTGTGTCCAAACCTCACAGGAATCGTAGGGGACATAGATAGGCAGATCTCCGATCAGCTCTATGCCCAGACGGTGAACGAAGTCCCTCAGTGCCTTCCACTGTCGGTCAAAGAGGTATTGGAGGAAGACGAAGAACTCCAGATCCTCCCGATAGGCTGCAGTACAGGCTTCAATTGCATCGGGTCTGCGTAAGCGAATGTCCTCCTGCCACTGTGCCCAGCACGCCATGCTTCGGGTTCTCTTCACAGCCATGAACAGAGCGTAGTCCTCTACCCATGGATTCTCCTGACGGAAGGCGGTGATCTCCCTTGCCAAAGGCTTACTGCCACGGAGGAAGGCTTTATATAGCAGGGGATACCGCTGCTCATACAGCAGACTGTAGTCCACCCGTTCCGGGTTGGGCAGGTCTTTTAGCTCCTGTGGGGTCAGTAAGCCCTCCTGGGCCAACAGATCCAAATCGATCAAATAAGGGTTCCCTGCGAAGGTGGAAACACATTGATAGGGGCTGTCCCCATAGCTTGTAGGGCCAATGGGCAGAAGCTGCCAGTAATGCTGCCCCGCAGCATGGAGAAACTCTGCAAAGTCATAAGCTGCCTTCCCCATGGTTCCGATCCCGTAGGGGGAAGGGAGGGAGGTCAGGTGCAGTAAAATTCCGGCTGATCGCATAGACAACGCTCTTTTCTTATATATTCATATATAGTATATCCTGTTTTTCAAAAGATTTCAACCTTGCATTTTTCTTCTCGGAGGGTTATAATAGATCCAAAGAAAGACAGAGAGGTGTTCACAATGCAGGTTTGGGATCGTAAGGAGCTGATCGAGGTTCCCGAAGTAGGCTTGGGAGCCATTCAATTCGTATACGGAACTGCCTTCGGCAGACTGCTTGCCAAGGGGATCCTTTGCAGGAAATTCGTATCTCAGCTCTACGGCTGGTGGGTGAGAAGTGCCCTGTCTAAGGGAAAGGTCAAGAAGTTCAAGGAGCAGTATCACATTTGCACAGAGGACTGCACCACAGAGGACTTCCCCAACTTCAATGCCTTCTTCACTCGTCAGCGCAAGCAGATAGAGGATCTGACGGCTCCCCATGAGCTGCCTGCCATTGCAGACTCCAAGCTGTCTGCCCTGCCCATTGGAAGGAATAATACCTTCCAAATCAAGGGGGTTCCCTATACCGCAGCAGAGCTGTTGGAGGACGAGGAGCTTGCCCGTAGCTATGAGGGGGGACTGTGCCTGATCTTCCGCTTGGCGCCTGATGATTACCACCGCTATGCCTTCCCGGATAGGGGGACTGCGGAGGATACCCGTGAGATCAAGGGTGTTCTCCATTCCGTGAATCCTCTGGCAGGAACCTTGGGCGTCTATCGCCGCAACACCAGACACTATACCATCCTCCATACAGAGCATTTTGGAGAAATGATCCAGATGGAGGTAGGCGCTATGCTGGTAGGTCGGATCAGCAATCATGGACACCGTTCCTTCCGCAAGTTAGAGGAAAAGGGCTACTTCGAGTACGGCGGCTCCACTATGATCCTGCTGTGCAAGAAGGGCAGCGTTCAAATAGACAAGGATATTCTGGACTATTCCGCCAAGGGCATTGAGACCAAGGTGCGACTGGGCGAACGGATAGGAGAGGCATTATGAGCTATCGCTATTTCCAAAATCGAGACTGTGAGTTCTTCCCCTGTCATAGCTCTGACGGGGAGGACTTTAACTGTCTGTTCTGCTACTGCCCCCTCTATGCTCTGGGGGATCGGTGTGGGGGGAACTATCAGTATTTGGAGAACGGTATTAAGGACTGTTCTGCCTGTCTGCTGCCTCATAAAGCCCACAGCTATGATTATATCTGCCAAAGGTTCTCGGATATTGCAGAGCTGTGCCGAAAAAAGGAAAAATAGGGCTTGCTTTTTTAAAAAAAGGTGCTACAATAGTACCACACAATGCTGCAGGGAGTAGGAGCAGTGCGTCAAGTACCGATGGGATGGGAGGTTGCCCATTGGGCGAAGGGAGCTTTATGGTGAGTTCCCGCGATGCTGTTACCGCAACCGCCTGAGCAGGATGCCCCATTATTCAGGGCATAGCATTGTGATCTTTTCAACCTCCTCCAATTAAGGAGGATTTTTTTATGGAAAAAAACAAATTCAGCACCAAGACCCTTACCACCTGCGCCCTTCTTACTGCAATGGCAGTGATCTTAGCACGCTTTGTTGCTATTACTCCGTCGGAAACCACTCGTATTTCCTTTGAGGCTGTGCCTATTTTCCTTGCGGGAATGCTTTTTGGTCCCGTGGCGGGAGTGCTGGTGGGCTTTGTCTCGGACTTTATCGGCGCATTAATGAGCTTTGGCTTTAATCCCATCTTCTGCGTGCCGCCGATCCTCTACGGTCTGTGCGGCGGCTTGTTCCGTCCCATGCTGTGGAAGGCAGATTCCTTGTGGCGAGTGGCTCTGGCCTTCCTGCCTCCTGTGGTGATTGGCTCCCTGTTGTGGCAGAGTGGAGCATTAGCTCTGGTATATGGCGGTGGTGCAAAGATGGCATTCTTTATGACCAAGCTGGTAGAAAGAGGTATCCAGTTTGCCATTATCTATGTGCTGGATGTGCTGATCATCTATGGGCTCTGCCGTTCCAACCTGTTCCGAGCTGCAGGGATCATGCAGAAAAAAGGAGAAACACTATGAATTATCAAGAGGCTCTGGAATACATCCATTCTGTCTGCTGGCGCGGCTCCATTCCCGGCTTGTCCCGAACCCGGGAGCTGCTACGGCGGATCGGAGATCCCCATAAGAAGCTGAAATTCGTTCACATTGCAGGAACCAACGGAAAGGGCTCTACCGCCTCTATGCTGTCCTCTGCCTTCCGTGCAGCGGGCTATAAGACAGGGCTGTATACCTCCCCCTACATCATCCGCTTCAACGAGAGAATGCAGATCAACGGGGAAATGATCCCCGACGAGGAGCTGTCCCAAATTACAGAAATGGTCAAGCCCTTTGCAGATACCATGGAGGATCGCCCCACGGAGTTTGAGCTGGTAACGGTGATCGCTATGGAGTATTTTGCTCGGAATCACTGCGATATCGTGATCTTAGAGGTCGGCATGGGTGGAGAATTCGATTCCACCAATGTGATCGACTGCCCTGAGGCTTCTGTGATCGTCAACATCGGTTTGGATCATACCGGGGTCTTAGGTGAGACCTTGGAGGAGATCGCTCAGGCAAAGGCAGGGATCATTAAGGGCGGAGATGTAGTTCTCTACCGCAGTATCCCCTCTGTGGAGCAGGTGTTTGAGGATAAGTGCCGAGAGACCGGAGCCTGCCTCCATCGGGCTGACTTTGATTCCATTCGGCTTCACGATCAGGGCTTCTGGGGACAGTGCTTCGACTGCGGTGGCAGGGAGAAGCTGGAGCTGCCCCTGCTGGGTGAGCACCAGAGACGGAATACCGCTGTGGTTCTTGCTACTGTGGATGTGCTGCGACAGAAGGGCTGGAGCATTTCCGAGGAGCAGCTCCGTCAGGGGCTGAAAACCGTGTCCTGGCCCGGTCGCTTTGAGCTGCTGCGCAGAGAGCCTGTGTTCTTCGCAGATGGCGGACACAATCCCCAGTGCATGGAGGCTCTGGCAGAGAATATCCGCAGCTATCTCCCCAACAGAGCCCTGACTGCGCTGGTAGGTGTTATGGCTGATAAGGATCACTCTTATATGACGGGTGTGCTTTCGAAACTCAACTGCACAGTTCATACTGTACGCCCGGACAATCCGAGAGCACTGGACAGCGCTTCTCTTGCAGATGAATTCCTTGCGGCAGGTGTTACTGCCACGGCTCATGACTCCTTTGACAGCGCTGTATCAGCGGCACTTTGCGAGGCGAAAGAGACTTCGTCTCCCGTTATCGGTCTCGGTTCACTTTACATGTATGGCGATTTTGCATCAACTTTGCGACAGCTGCTTTTGTGAGGAAAATTTAAATGAAAATGGCAAAAATACTGATGGCGTTTTTGTTGGCTGTACTCT
>JAGBGB010000146.1 GCA_017936205.1 Oscillospiraceae bacterium | reverse complement strand
TAATTTATCCAAAAATCGCAACATTTTTCACAACCGCCAATTCTTGGTGGTTGTCGGACGCGCAATGCGCGCCCCTACGAATGGTACGATAAATCGGGATTTGGAGGAGAAATGTCGAAGGGACCGGCTTGCGTTACTTGTAAGGCAGTCCTCTTTTGTGTTGTAGGGACAAAAATAAGGAAAACGGGATTATACTTGAGATAGTCACTGTGATAGAATACTCTAAAGCGGATGCAGAAGATCGTTGATCGATGCTTTCTGAAAACAGGCCGGAAAACAAGAATCGATCCTCTGCCTCTGTCCCGAAGAAACAAAAAAAGGAGTATTGAAGCATGAAAATCGACAAGCAATTTATCGTCCGTAATTTGATCACCATTTTATGCGCCCTCTGCGTTGTTGCACTCTTCTTCACCTTCGTCAGCCTGTCCATAGAGGTTGAGAGCAGCTTCGTGGACTTCAGCCCTGAGCCCATCACCTCCAGCGGATGGGATGCCCTTTCCAACTATACCCTGGGCTGGATCCTTCTCATCGGGCCGGTTCTTCTGGTTGCCATGAATTACATCCGGAAGCTGGAACGCTTTAAGGGCCTTCTGGCAATCTTCGTTCCCATTCTCTGCATCGTTATTCTGTTCTTCACCCTCTCCAATGCGAAAGCATACATTGGCTTTGCAGACAGCGCCATGGATTCTGTAGGCGATCTTACAAACTCTGTATTGGACAGCTTTGACTTCGGCGGCTACGATGACTATGACGATTACAGCACCGATTCATCTGCTGACGCTTCTGCAGGGCTCGGCTTCTATATGCTGCTGGTTGCAAACATCGGCATTATTATCAGCGGAGCCGTGACTTACTTCGGCCTCCGTTTGGATGATCTGTCTACCGTCAAGGAAAGCGGCAGGGCGATCCTGAGTTCTGCTCGTGAGGTAACCACTTCCGTCCGGTCAGAGAGCTCCGGCGCTCCTGCTGCAAGCCCCATAGCAAGTGCTCCCCCTGCAAGGCCGAAGGCTCCGGAAAGCGTGATCAAAACCGGTGCCGAGGATGCCCTGCAGCTGATCGAGCGACTGGCAAAAATGCGGGACAGCGGCATCCTCACAGAGGAAGAATTCCAAGAGAAAAAACGAGGTCTTCTGAAGGGAGTTTAAGATGAAAAAGCTGATTATGATCCTCCTCATCCTCTCCTGTCTGCTCTGTGCCTGCAGCAGCGAGGAAAAAGGAAGCGAATCTCTGGTAAACAGTTACCGAACTGTAGTGCAGGAATTCTTAGATGAAGGGGACACGGGCTCTGCTATAGCGGCTCTGGAGGAAGGGATCCGACTTACCGGCGACAGCTCCCTACAGGAGCTTCTCACCACGATCCAAAAGGGAGACGTGCCGGAAACCACTGCGGAGCCTACTACGGAAGAACCCACCACAGAAGCGACCACTGCCGCACCGACTACCCAGCCTACCACCCAAGCTCCCACTACGGAAGCAACCACTCAGACAGAAGCCGAGCCGGAAGAAACCGCCCGTGCAGGGAATGGAGCAAGCCTGACCCACTCCTTTGATGCATCGGACTGGTATCGGATCAATATCTTCCTCAGCAACTTCTCCGAACAGGGCTTCGGCACACTGAATCACAATGATACATTCGCTCTGGTGAAGTTTGCCTATCTGCACAACCAGATCAACAACCCGGACAACCTCAACTACAGCTCAGGCTCCTACGTTATGAGCACAGAGGTTACGGACAGCACCTTGCTGCGGTTCTTCGGCCACACGGTAGAGCATGATACCCTGAGCAAAACCTATTCCGGCGGCTACACGGAGACCATAAACTACGGCGTTTATGGCTACTACTTCCCTGCCGCTTCCGGAGAGTTCAACGGTTATCTCAGTATCGCTGACTCCATGTATGACAACGGAGACGGCACATACAACGTATACTTCAGCGTGTATGAAGTAAACTGGGAGGAATACAACAACTACGGCATTTCCTCCGAGTACTACTACTTAACGGACTATGAAGCCGATGCAAATTGGGCACTGGAGTACTGCTATTCCGGCAGCGCACAGGTTCGGGACTACGACGGTGGCAGCTACCAATCCTACCAGCTGCTAAGCTACGATGTAGGTTGACCCCGGAGCAAGGATAGAATATATTCCACTGAATACACCATAAAAGACCAACTCATGTCGTTCATTCCGACAGGAGTTGGTCTTAGTGGCTATTAAGGCTTCCGTATAGGCTTAATCGTCGTAGCCGTTGGGGTTCTGAGATTGCCAGTTCCAGGAATCACGGCACATATCGTTCTGATCGTGAGTTGCCTGCCAGTGAAGGATCTGTGCACTCTTGGCAGGGTCTGCATAGCAGGTATCCAGATCTCCGGGACGGCGAGGTGCGATCACAAAGGGAACCTTCACTCCGTTTGCGGTCTCAAAGGCCTTGACCATATCCAGCACGCTGTAGCCTGTGCCGGTGCCCAGATTGAAGACACCCTCGCCCTTGTGGCTGCACAGATAATCCATCGCAGCTACATGACCTCTCGCTAAATCTACTACATGGATATAGTCCCGAACACCAGTACCGTCATGGGTGGCATAGTCGTTGCCGAAGACACTGAGCTTCTCACGCTTGCCGATGGCAGTCTGAGAAATATAGGGCATGAGATTATTGGGAATGCCGTTGGGATGCTCCCCGATCTTGCCGCTCTCGTGGGCGCCTACGGGGTTGAAGTACCGCAGCAGCACCACAGACCATTCCGGATCCGCCTTGGCAATATCCCGAAGGATCTGCTCGCCCATATACTTGGTCCAGCCGTAGGGATTGGTGCAGTTTCCGGTCTTGGAGCTTTCACGCAGGGGCATTTCATTCTCTGCAGAATAGACCGTGGCAGAGGAGGAGAAGATGATCCGCTTCACTCCCCGCTGCGCCATGACCTTGCACAGAGTCATGGTAGAGCATAGATTGTTCTGATAGTATTCCAGAGGAATGGCACAGGATTCCCCTACTGCCTTCAGACCTGCAAAGTGAATGGCGCAGTCGATCTCATGGGCATCGAAGATCTTCTCCAGCAGAGCCTCATCCCGTACATCTCCCTCGTAGAAGGTGACAGCCTGTCCGGTGATGTCCTTCACCCGTTCTAAGCTCTTGGGATTGGAATTACGCAGATTGTCAATGACAATGGGTGTATGTCCTGCGTTGATCAGCTCTACGCAGGTGTGGGAACCGATATATCCGGCTCCTCCTGTAACCAATACGATCATCCTTGTACCTCCTGTATGATTTTCAGCATTTCAGGCATTTTTGCCTCCATGTCCGCCACCAGAGTCAGCTGGGTGCGGGCTCTGTCCAGATTCTGTCCCGGACGAGAGGTCTTAAAATAAGTATCTCCCTTGAGATAATCCGTCAGGAAGCGGAGTCCGCATTCCAGTGTCATCATTTTTGCTCCAACAGGCAGCATTTGCACCTCGGTTTCTGTCAGACTGTCACCACAGGCAGACAGGAAACCCTCTGTAAAGGTGCGGAACAGCTCAAGACTCATAGACACCTTGGACAGATCCTGCTCATCCTCCGCTGCTGTGGCCGCTCCGAAGCGGATGGAGTCTCCGAAATCGTAAAGGGAGGAGCCGGGCATAATGGTATCCAGATCAATAACGCACAGAGCCTGTCTGCTGTCATAATCCAGCATAACATTGTTGAGCTTCGTATCATTGTGGGTAACACGGAGGGGCAATCTGCCATCAGCCAGACGCTCCACAATACAGCCCGCCTCTGCCTCTCTGTCAAGATAGAAGCGGATCTCCGCCTCACAGAGACGGGCACGATCCATCACATCTGCCGCCAAAGCCTCATGGAACTGGCGATAGCGATCCACAGTGTTGTGGAAGTTGGGAATGGGCTCGTGAAGCTGTGCTGCCGGGAACTGTGCCAGCAGCTTCTGGAAGCGGCCGAAGGCAATGGCACTCTGCTTAAAGTCCTCTGCTGACTCTGCCTTCTGTAAGCAGATGCTGTTGTCAATGAAGGGGAACAGTCGCCAGTGCTCTCCCTCGCTGTCTACGAAGTAGGACTTCCCTTCCTTGGTAGGAATCAGCCGCAGGCAGCCTCTGGGATCCTGGGTCTTCTGAGACAGGAATTGGGTCACAGCCGCAACATTCTCCATCAGCTCCCAAGGTCTGGTGAAGATCTTGCTGTTGACTCGCTGCAGAATATACATACAGCCGCTGTCGCAGGCAATGGCATAGGTGTCGTTAATATGGCCGCAACCATAGCGACCTGTATAAACAGGAGTCCCTCTGAGAGGGTATGCCTGCAGGGCTTGTTCCAAAGTGGTCATAGAATTTACCTCCACAGATATTCGGGGTACTTCCCTGCATCCTTCATAGCCTGAACCGCTGCGACCACGGAAGGCAGATCCTCCTTGTAGGTCACACCGTGCCAGCGAGCATCACTGCTGAGAACGCGGATGGTGCCGGTGTTCTCCTCGATCATATCACTGACGATCTTGGGCAGGAAGAACTCTGCCTTCAAGGGGTTGGAGGGCATGGTGTTGGTGAGGAAGTCACGGAACTTCGCCTCGAAGCCGTCTAAAGCCTCCCGACGGAAGCCCCACAGGTTCATGGAAACGATGCTGTCCATAGGCAGCTCCACGAAGGTCTCTCCGTCCTCGGTATAGGCAGCCTTGTCCCCCTGCTTGACGATCTTGGTTCTCTCTACGATATCCTTCAGGAAGCCCTTCTCATCTGCGCAGCAAACGCCGCGAGCCACGGAGCCGTTCTCTGTGAGAGTATTCTCCAGACGATAGCCTACCATGGCATGCTCTGTAGCAGCCCGATCCTCAGACAGGAAAGAGGAAATCGCTACAAATGCCTCCTGACCGTAGAAATCATCTGCATTCAGCACCGCAAAGGGGCCCTGGATCACATGGCGGGCACACCAGACCGCATGGGCAGTTCCCCAGGGCTTGACACGACCCTCAGGGATCTCGAAGCCCTCGGGAAGCTGATCCAAGCTCTGATAAGCGTAAACCAGCTCCACATGATCCCGGAGGCGGGCACCGATGGCGGCTTCAAAATCCTCTTCAAATTCCTTCTTGATCACACAGACCACACGGCCGAAGCCTGCACGAATGGCATCGTATATGGAATAATCCATGATAATATGTCCCTGAGCATCCACAGGCGTAATTTGCTTCATTCCTCCAAAGCGGCTCCCCATGCCGGCAGCCATGATCACAAGTGTGGGTTTGTTCATAAACGCATCCTCCTAAACAGGTTTGATATACATATTTTAATGTATAAACAGGAATAAAGCAAGAGAAAAATCAAGAATTCGTAAAATAGTGTCATGTAAAGAGTATTCTTAAGGTAAAAAAACAAAGAAAGTCAAAGAAACAGCTCCCACACTGAACACTTCCGGGCAAAGCTGCATATGGTATGAGAGAAGGGCATCGACCCCATCACTCAGAGAAGGAGGATAGATTCTATGGATCCCTTTGACCCACAAACCGTCCGAGCGGTCTGGGAACGAGTTCATTCCACCCAGGAGCAGCAGCTCGCCGCCATGATCGCAGGAGAAAAACAGGCACAAGCAACCTATAGCCTGCTTGCAAAGCTGTTTCCCAAGCATCGTACGACATTCTCCACCATAGCGGCAGAGGAGGCACGGCACTTTAAGCAGCTCAGCACCCTGTACTACTTACTCTATGGAGCAGAGGCAGTGGCTGTATCTGAAAAGTCCCCTCACATAGAAGGACTCCAAGAAGTCCTAAGGAGCTGCTATGCCCAAGAGCTCCGCAGTGCGCAGGAATACTACAATGCCTCCACCCACTTTCCCGGTCAGACCCAGCTGTTCCGCCTCCTGTCCCAGGAAGAAAGCCGCCACGCCCAAAGCCTGCTTCGCCTAACAGAAAGCCTGCTGTTCCCCCAAAGCAACCGCTAAATCCCGATTTATCGTACCATTCGTAGGGGCGCGCATTGCGCGTCCGACAACCGCCAAGAATTGGTGGTTGTGAAAAATGTTTCGATTTTTTGGGAATACATTATTTTCGGTGGTCTTTGTGTTCATGCCGTTCCGTCATGAACCGGACGCGCAATGGAGGCTGCTGAAAAAGTCCCCTTGTAAAAATTTTTACCACAAAACTCGGCGTATTCCGAACATTTTGAAACCATATATCGTAAAATCTCCCGTTTTTTCGGAGTACGATTTTGAAAATCGG
>JAGBGB010000145.1 GCA_017936205.1 Oscillospiraceae bacterium | reverse complement strand
TGAAAAATGTTGCGATTATAGGAGAAATTACATCATTTTCGGAGGTTTTTGTGTTCATGGCGTAACGCCATGAACCGGACGCGCAATGCGCGCCCCTACGAATGGTACGATAAATCGGAATTTTAAAAAGGGGGTCTGTGGCACGAAGCGTGTCACAGACCCCACTGTGGTTGGGTGATTATTGGAAATATGCCAGTGCGGAGTCAGAATAGGCGATGAGGCACTGACACAGGTCCAGGAGGGCGCCTTCCTTGCCGATGCCGTAGCTGTCAGCGCTGTAGCGCATGGAGGGAGAAACCTGCTCCTGTCCGTCAAACACGGCTACAGTGACTACGCTGCGGAGCTCTGCTGCCAACAGACCGTCGAAGTCGAAGGTATAGCGGTTAGCAACGGTGCCGTATGCCTTGGGATCGGTCACGGTGGCGGTAACGGTCTGTCCGGCATAGTTCTTGTAGCTGATACGCAGCTGCAGATCCTCAACATTGCCTGCATAGGAGGCGGCATCGAAGACGAAGCGAAGAACCACCTTGGACTCCAGATTCAGAGCCTTGCCTACCCAGGTGATAGAGGGCTTCTGCACATCATTCAGAACCGCATAGTTGTCACCGAACTGCAGATCGGTCACATCGCTGAGGTACATGATCTGATCCAGGGTCATGCTTCCGTCAGCAGGAGCATCTACTCGATAGCTCTTGAAGCGCTGTGCGGCTGCACCGTAGCGGAGCAGGTCGGCACAGAGGGTCTTCAGCTCCGCAGTGGAGCCTTCCTTGGCAAGCTGAGAATAGACATAGGCTGCAACACTGTAGCGATCTGTTGCAGAGACGGTGGTGTTGCCGTTCTTGCTCATATACAGCACTGCCTCTACCTGATCTCCCATCTGTACGGCGGTAATGCCTGTAAGTGTGAAGTAATAATAGCCGTTGTTCAGCACGGGATCGATCTTAACCGTGCTGCTGCCTACGGGCTGATTGCCGTTATACTTGGGGATAGAAACTTCCAGATAATAGCTGTCGTAGGCTGCCAGAGAGTCTGCGCTGACCATATAGTTTATGGAGATATCGCTGGCAAGATTCAGGGTATGGCGGATCTGGATGCTGCTGTCCACCTCGGGCAAATTGGCGCCGGAGCCGCAGAGGGTGCAGACCTCACCATCATAGCTGTGAGCGGCTGCTGCAAGGGTCTTGCCGCAGCGTTCACAGGAACCGGTATGAGTTCCATCTCCGTTGTCCGTGTAGTCATAGCTATGACCCAGACGGGGCAGGATCTGCTGTGCAAGGAGAATGGTGTTACAGACGGAGCACTTCTCTCCGTCAGAAATGCCGGAGTTCAGGCAGCTTGCGGGAGTGCCGGGAATGATCTCAGGAGTATGACCTGTGGGAGCAATGACCTCCTGCTTGACCAGAACCGCAGAGCATACGGAGCAGTGGCTGCCATCGGTCTTGCCGGGGGTAGTACAGGTAGCAGCATAGCCTGCATCGGTTACAGGGCTATGACCCAATGCGGGGATCTGGCTCTGGGCGGTGAAGACCTCGCCGCACAGGGAGCAGTAAGAGCCCTCGGTCAAGCCGGGATCGGTGCAGGTGGCAGGCTTGCCGTCCTGGGTGACGATCTGATGTCCGCCGGAGGTAATGGGCTCGCAGCCGCTGAGGATGGTTCCGCAGACAGAGCACTTGGTACCTGCGGTTCTGCCATCGGAAATACAGGTAGCAGCAATGGCTTCTACCGCAACGGGGGTATGTGCCAGAGCGGGAGTGGTTGCATCATAGCTCATGCCGCAGGAGCAGGTGTAGCGTACAATGCCCTCCTGAGAGCAGGTAGCCTGCTGAATGGGCGTTGCAGTGTAGCTGTGGCTATGGGTCATGGTGCAGTAAATGGGACGGGAGGTTCCGTAGAGAACATCCGTAAAGCTGTTACCGGTGGAGGATGCCTCGATCATGACCACACCGTTTGCCCAGTCGGGAGTGCCGGTGACATAGAAGCCGCAGTTACGCAGCTGCTGAGGAGACAGCACGTTGGTGTCATCATAAACCGTAACGGTCTTATAGTCAGAAGAGTAGACCACGGTATTCCAGTTGGTGAAGTCGGCATAGCTCTTGGATTCAGCGATCTTGTTCTTATCGAAGCGGAGATCGCCCATAAGGGTGAAGCGAATGCCCTTGATATTCTGGGAGGAAACGCTGGACAGAGTCAGGTTTGCCATATTGAAGGTCAGCATGCTCTTACTTGCATCATAGGTAGCAGCTGCCATGGACATGGTTCCGCTCTGGAAGAAGGCAACGCCCAAAATATTGCCGCCGTAATTCTCGTCATCGTGATTGATCTCACGAGCCAGCTTCATAGCCTCCTGTACATCGTTGTACAGGGTCTTGCCGGTGCCCCATGCACCGTCTGTAGGTCTGCCGGAGTCCATGGTCTGGTAAGCTTGGAGACCGGGAACCACATTACAGCCAACAGCTGCTGCCTGACGGCTCAGGTCTGCGACCCAGGAGGAAGGCATCCCGAACTCAACAGCATAGATCATAGGCGTGATATAGTCCACATAGGGAGCCATATGCTCGGGAGACTGACCGTAGGTGCTGCGGAAGCCAACATCTCCAAGGGCCTCAGGCATAAGGGCTGCAGTGAGGATCTTATTGCCGCAGTTCTCCTTCATGAGCTTAACAAAGTCGGTAACTGTGTCAATACGCATCTGAGCCACAGCCTTACAGCCGATGGCCACATCGGAATTGTCATTCAGCAGCAGTGCCTCGTCAAAGTTGGGGCCTGTGGGAGTATAGCCGCCGCTCTGAATGTAGGTATAGGCGGTGTAGCTCTGACCACCGTTGTAGCCGGCGGTAGTCTTGGTCTCATGGCGATACTGGTATTCACCGCTGACGCACATGGCCTGAACCGCAGCATTCCACTGGTCGTGGGTAATGCCGTACTTGGTCAGGGCAAGGTCACGGGCTTCCATTCCCCAGTCATAATACAGAGAGCCGTAACGAATGGTATCCAGATGGATGCCTGCCAGATTGGAAATCCCCGCAAGCTGCTTGACTAAGCTGACCATATAGTTGCGGTAGGCAGTGTTACGGAGGTTCACATAGCCATGGGGCACATCGTCCTCAGAATTAGAGGTCCAGCTGTAGCCCGTACGGAAGTGGAAGTAGTTTGCGCCGGAATTGCTGTTGAGGAAGGTGTCGTCACGAGCAGCCATGATCCATGCGTGAACACGGATGCCGTAGGACTTTGCCGCATTACAAGCGGTATTCAGTGCGGAGATATTGACGCTGCCGTAGGTACCCTTAATGAGAAGGTACACATCGGTAACACCGGTCTTGGCATAGTGGGAGAAGAGGGTGGACGCACCGTACTTGGACATGGTGTCATTCCAGAGCCACATACCAACAATGCCGTCCTGAGGGTCGGTGCTGCGAAGAGCAGGCTGCTCTTCTGCAACGGCGGTTGCCCCAAGTGCAGAAGTGGGCAGAATGGACAAAACCATTGCCAAAGTCAGCAAAAGGGCAGCAAAACGGGAAAGAATGCGAGT
>JAGBGB010000144.1 GCA_017936205.1 Oscillospiraceae bacterium | reverse complement strand
GTGATAGACTGGGTCTCAGAGAATTTCAAAAGACAAGAGGTACTATTTTCGCTAATGAGTCAATACGTCCCCTCGTGCTCCTTGCCCGCCCCATTGAATCGCAAGATCACCGAAGATGAGTATGCTGCGGTAGAATCATGGATGCAGTTTTGCGGAATTACAGAAGGATATACGCAAGAGTTTAGCTCCGCTACTTCGGAGTATCTTCCTAATTTCGATTTACAAGGAATTTTTTGATTTGCAAAACAAATGTTTGCAATTTCTACAATTCTATGATATAGTATTGTAAAAGGAGGAGATGTTATGGCGAGAACCAGTACAAAACGACAGGAAATTCTTTCTTTTGTAAAAAAATTCTTTAATGATAATGGTTACGCACCTTCTGTGCGAGAGATTATGGCAGGTGTAGGTCTGAATTCAACAGCTACGGTGCACTATCATTTGAAAGCACTTCATGAGAGTGGAGAGCTCAGCATTGACCCATCTAAAAACCGAGCTATCCGTAGACCTGAGGAAAAGGGAGTCCCTATTATCGGTGTGGTTACCGCCGGCTATCCCATTCTTGCTGTGGAGAATATTGAAGGGTATCTTTCTTTGGATGAAGAAGGTTGTTTTGCCCTCCGTGTGCGTGGGGATTCTATGATCGACGCGGGGATCTACGATGGAGATAAGGTTATCGTACGCCCACAGGATACTGCGGATCACGGTGATATCGTTGTAGCCCTCCTGAATGACGAAGCTACTGTCAAACGGCTTTCCCTAAAGAATCAGGAGGTCTGGCTTATGCCGGAGAATCCAAATTACGAACCAATCAATGGTAGGGACGCTTCTGTGATTGGAAAAGTTAAGGCAGTTTATCGTGAGTATTAATAAAAACCCGCTGAACATAATGTGGTCCTTCATGTTCGGCGGGTTTTTTATTATCAATGTTTCACGTGAAACAATGAAATTTCAATTCTGTTCTAACTTTCGGCACGAAATACTTGCAAAACGTTCCTTGCTGTGATATCATGTATATTACGATTGAAAGAAATCAAAGAATACATAGACAAGGAGGCGACTCTATGGCAAGGATCATTGCGGTCGTCAATCAGAAGGGCGGTGTAGGAAAAACCACCACAGCCGTGAATTTAACCGCTGCCCTCACCGCCGTGGGAAAGAAGGTTCTTCTTTGTGACTTTGATCCTCAAGCCAACGCTACAAGTGGCTTAGGAATTGAAAAGAAACAAGTCAAGCACAGCTCCTACGACATTCTGATATCTGATATCAAAGCAGAAGACTGTATCGTTCACACGAAATTCGGGGATGTGCTTCCCTCAACAGCTGCCTTAGCCGGAGCAGGAATCGAACTGATCGAGGTGCAGAAGCGAGAATACAGCCTGAAGCGTGCATTAGAGACCATCAGCAACCAATACGATTACATTTTTATTGATTCTCCCCCCTCTTTAGAGTTATTGACCCTGAATGCCCTCTGCGCCGCAGACAGCATTTTGATCCCGGTGCAGTGTGAGTATTATGCTCTGGAAGGTTTATCCGACCTTATGACTACCCTCAGAGCAGTAAAACGGAAGCTGAATCCAAAATTAGAGATATTCGGTGTGATCTTAACCATGTACGACGGGAGAACCAACTTCTCCAATCAGGTCGCAGAAGAGGTTCGCAGACACTTCCCCGGGAAGGTCTATGCCTCCGTCATTCCTCGAAATGTTCGTTTAGCGGAAGCTCCCAGTCATGGTCTCCCGGTCACAGCCTACGACCGAAGCTCAAAGGGGTCCAGAGCGTATCTAAGCGTAGCAGAGGAAATACTACGGAAGAATCCATAGGAAGGAAGAAAGCATGGCAGTAAACAAGCAACGAGGCCTGGGCCGTGGCTTAGGTGCATTAATTGATGATTATACCGTTTCTGAGGAGCAGGGTGCTGTAACCAAGCTGCCTCTGCAAAAGGTGGAGCCCAATCCCAACCAGCCCAGAAAGCAGTTTGACGAGGAGCAGCTACAGGCTCTGGCAGATTCCATTGCCGAGCACGGACTGCTGCAGCCCCTCGCTGTTAGAGATATGGGCGGATACTATCAAATCATCGCCGGTGAACGGAGATGGAGAGCCTGCCGCTTGGCAGGGATCGAAGAGGTTCCCGTCGTGATCATTGAAGCAGATGAGCGGAAGGTCATGGAGCTTGCTATGGTCGAGAATCTGCAGCGACAGGATCTGAATCCCATGGAAGAGGCTGAGGGCTATTATACTCTGATCCATGAGTTTGGACTTTCTCAGGAGCAAGCAGCTGAAAAGGTCGGAAAATCCCGTCCTGCAGTGGCAAATGCCCTGAGACTTCTGAGCTTGACCGGTGAATTAAAGGACATGGTCATTGACGGCAGACTCAGTGCCGGACATGCTCGTGCGCTCCTGACACTCCCCAGCGGAAAGGTCCAGAAAAGCGCAGCTCAGAAGATCATTGCCCTGCAGCTCTCTGTACGCCAGACAGAATCCATGTGCAAACGGATGCTGGCAGAACTACAGACGGCTGAGGAAGAGAAGACTCCCGCCCCTCTCTCTGTAGATTATGTAGGAGAATGCGAAAAGCTCCTGACAAAGCAGCTTGGCAGAAAGGTCAAGATCGTCAACGGCAAGCGGAAGGGTCGCTTCGAGCTGGAATTCTACGGGCAGGATGATCTGCAGCTCCTGTATGAAACCCTTTTATCCATTCAGAAATAATCTTAATAAAGTACCATGAGGTGACATATATGATAGACATTAAGCGAATTAAAGACAATCCCGAAGTCGTAAAAGCAGGATACCGTGCCAGAGAGATGGACTGCGACCAGCAGGTAGATCGGATCCTGGAGCTGGACGCACAGAGAAGAGCTCTGATCCTTGAAACCGAAACCTCCAAGGCAGAGCAGAACCGCGTCTCCAAGGAGATCCCCATGCGGAAGAAAGCCGGCGAGGATGTCGCTCCCATTTTCAAGAAAATGGGCGAATTGAAGGCAAAGATTGCAGAGAATGACAAGATCTTAACAGAGGTCGAAGCAGAATATCGTACCTTGATGCTGTCTCTGCCCAATCTCCCCGATCCCGATCTGGCTCCCGGTGGCAAGGAAAACAACGAGCCTCTTCGCTACATCGGCGAGCCCCATGTATTCGATTTCGAGCCCAAGCATCATGTGGATCTTTGCACCGATCTGGGTCTGATCGACTACGAAAGAGGCACCAAGCTGGCAGGTTCCGGCTTCTGGATCTACCGTGGACTGGGCGCTCGTCTGGAGTGGGCGCTGCTGAACTACTTTATGGACTGCCATCTGGCAGACGGCTACGAAATGGTGATCCTGCCCCATATGCTGGAGTACCAGTGCGGCGAAACCGCAGGTCAGTTCCCCAAGTTTGCCGATGAAGTATACAAGATCGAGAATCCTACAGACGACCGGATGCACTTTATGCTTCCCACTGCTGAGACTGCTCTGGTTTCTCTCCATCGGAATGAAATTCTGACGGAAGCGGAGCTTCCTCACAAGCTGTTCGCTTACACTCCCTGCTTCCGCAGAGAGGCAGGCTCCCACAGAGCAGACGAAAGAGGCATGGTTCGTGGGCATCAGTTCAATAAGATCGAAATGTTCCAGTATGCACTGCCCGAGAAGTCTGACGAAGCCTTCGAAGAAATGCTCCACAAGGCAGAGGCTCTGGTTCGTGATCTGGGCTTCCATTTCCGCACTGTAAAGTTAGCCGCAGGTGATTGCTCTGCTTCCATGGCAAGAACCTATGACATCGAGATCCAGATTCCCTCTATGAACGGCTACAAGGAGGTTTCCTCTGTATCCAATGCCCGTGATTATCAGGCTCGCCGAGGCAATATCCGCTTCCGCAGAGAGGCAACGGGCAAGACGGAATTCGTCCACACCCTCAATGGCTCCGGTCTGGCTACCAGCCGCATTTTCCCCGCAATGGTGGAACAGAACCAGCGAGCAGACGGCTCCGTAGTAGTTCCCGAGGTTCTGAGAAAGTACCTGGGCGGCTTGGAGCTCATTACCCCGTAATTTTGGCGGTTTTACCCCAAAAAATATAAAATAGAAAGGATAAACACCATGGCAAAGAAAGAAAAGAAGAAGTCCGGATTCATTAAGGAATTCAAGGAATTCGCCATCAAGGGCAATATGTTCGACATGGCCATCGGCGTGATCATTGGCGGCGTATTCAAGGATCTTGTTACATCCTTCACCGACAACATCATTATGCCTATCGTCAACATCTTCACCGGAAGCATTGACTTCTCCGCATGGAAGATCCAGCTCCCTTCCCTCTTCGGAGAGAAGCTGAACGAGGCCGGCGAAGTCGTCCACAACTACCTGAATGTTGGTAACTTCATTTCCTCCATCATTAGCTTCCTGATCCTTGCCTTCGTCATCTTCATGATGGTCAAGGGCATGAACAAGCTCCGTGAAATGGGCAAGAAGGAAGAAGAAGCCGCTCCCCCCGAGCCCCCCAAGCCCAGCAATGAAGAAATTCTCCTCACCGAGATCCGTGATCTGCTGAAGAAGAAGTAATTTTGTGTTCTGTAATAAGACTGCTGCGATTTGTTGTTGCAGCAGTCTTATGTTTCCTAACAGAGCATAATCAGATCGAAATTGTAAAAGGACTTCCCAATTTTCCAAGAATCTTCCGTGAATTCATGGATGGTGAAAATTTTTTTGGGAAATATGACAAAAATGTTGCAAATTTTAGATTTGTATGTTATACTCTGTGTGCAGTAAGAATCTATTACACAAATAAACGGAACAGCTCAAGAATCTCTGCTCCGTAAATCATGAAAGGGGTAATACCATTATGCACAAGTATGTATACCTGTTCACTGAGGGCAATGGCTCCATGCGTGAGCTCCTTGGTGGCAAGGGCGCCAACCTGGCTGAAATGACCAACATCGGTCTGCCTGTTCCTCAGGGCTTCACCATTTCTACCGAAGCCTGCACCCAGTACTACGAAGACGGCCGCATGATCAATGCTGATATTCAGGCTGAGATCATGGAGTATGTCTCCAAGCTGGAAGAGATCACCGGCAAGAAGTTCGGTGACAAGGAGAATCCTCTGCTTGTATCCGTCCGTTCCGGTGCCCGTGCTTCCATGCCCGGCATGATGGACACAATTTTGAACCTTGGTCTGAACGAGGAAGTCGTTCATGTTCTGGCTGAAAAGTCCGGCAATGCCCGTTGGGCATGGGACTGCTATCGCCGTTTCATCCAGATGTTCTCGGACGTCGTTATGGAAGTCGGTAAGAAGTACTTTGAAAAACTCATCGACGAGATGAAAGAAAAGAAGGGCGTTACGCAGGACGTTGAATTGACCGCAGACGACTTGAAAGAGCTTGCAAATCAGTTCAAGGCTGAATATAAAAAACAGCTCGGTAAAGACTTCCCCACCGATCCTAAGGAACAGCTTTTTGAAGCAGTAAAAGCGGTATTCCGCTCCTGGGATAACCCCCGTGCAAACATTTACCGTATGGACCACGATATCCCTTACAGCTGGGGTACCGCAGTTAACGTACAGATGATGGCGTTCGGTAACATGGGCGAAACCTCTGGTACGGGCGTT
>JAGBGB010000143.1 GCA_017936205.1 Oscillospiraceae bacterium | reverse complement strand
TCATAAGTTCGCTCTTAGCTATACTCAAGAATTTTCGTTGGCTATTCTCGCAAATGTCTCAATTGACATCATCAAGAACAACTTAATTTTTTATAATCAAATTGTCCAAGGTGTTTGTTCATGTTTCTCGTTGTTTAATTTTCAAGGTACATCGCTGCTCCGCAGCCTATTCAAAGTCCGGTTTTGCGACTTCATCGACCGCAGTCTCAGTCGCGCCGAAGACTTGTTCATTATATCACAGGAAGTTCGCTTTGTCAAGAACTAATTTAACTTTTTTTGAAGTTTTTTTTCGTTCTTGAGGGGCTCGCCTCAAGTGCTCCGCTATTCTAACAGATAATCTCCGTTTTGTCAAGCACTTTTTTTAATTTTTTTATACTTTTTTTCTAAATACTATCACTTGTGTCAATATTGGAATCAAACCCCAACATACAGTCGTTCCTATAGACCAGATCCACTCCTCTGCCTCCGGTAACAGAATACAGATCCCCGATGCAATGATTATTTCTATTTCCAATATATATTTACTTTCTTTTTTTTTGATCCCTTTTTCTATATTTTGGTTTACACTCAGCAACAATCCCATCATGCAATATGCTCCCGCAGTGGACGCTGCTGCTACCAAGGGTTCCAATCGTTCCATTGTTCCCAGGATATTTACAGATTTGGCTGCAGTATAGAAATCCTGTGCTCCCATCCCCTGTGTGATCACAGCCGCACCTAAGATCAGGATCAGCCCCGCTGATGTCCACAAGGCTACGGTTTTCTTTTTTTCCCCTTTATATACATATAATAATAGAATCGGAAGGAAGCCGTAAGCCATTCCACTTAAGTTTTGTCCTACTGCAGGCTTCAGTGAACTGATTTCCACATTTGGAACAGCAAAGATAAACAATATACCGTAGATCGCCGCCATGAAGAAGGCTATTACAGCTGCCGTTGATGGCAGCACTTGTTTTTTGACTCCATATCCTGTCAGCAACAAAAGCAGCAGACCCGGTAGGGGACTCTGTACACCATTGATCTCGGAAATGATGGTACATATTTTTCCTACAATGGCAATATTCCACAGAAATAATGGAATGGAAAGAATCTTGACTTGCCAGCTCTGATCCTCTCTCGGGATGGATGAGCCAAAGCATAGCAGAAGAGCTGACCCTAAGGAAACCAACAGAGCTACCGCCCATCCCCCTTGCGGAAGAAACAGTACCGCCGGAAGGGAAAGGGCACAAAAGCCCAAAGCTCCTAATTGTTTATTCTCTGTTAGATTCACGTTCCTTCCTCCCCTTTGTGATATCCGCAATTTTCAGCTTGCTTCCGTGCTGGCTGAGATAGGCATGAAGGGTCTCGGGATCCTCAGCCTCTTTGCGAAAAAACACTTCTGCCGCAGGTCGCAGATCTCCGCTCATGGCAGCCTCCATTGCGAGAAGCGGATCGGAAAATACCGCCTGCTCTGCTGTATCGAAAAATACTTCCCCGGAGGCTTTGTTTCTCAGATCCTCCACAGCCTCTTCCCAGCTGCTTCCGTAGCCCTCTCCTGCCTCGCTGAAAATATGGATCTGCGATCCCTGTCGATAAGCTTGTACGCAGCGGATAGGCAAGAGCTTCTCTGTATCATATTTTTGAAATGGATTTCCGTAGAACAGAACCAGGATTAAAGCGGCAAGGATCCAACACTTCATTTTTTCTGACTCCTTAGCGGTTTTCTTAAAATGCCCTTTACGGACAGCTTGGCAAAGGGCGAAAGATAAGGTTCTTCAAAGCTCTGCAGACCTGCCAGATGGATCAGTAGACATAGGGCTCCAACTGTAACACCATAGAGCCCACCGATGGCACCCATAATTGCCAATCCTGTTCTCCACAGCCGCAAAGCATCTGCAAAGCCCCGTCCCGGTACCGTAAACCCACAGATCCCGGCTACAGCCACTACGATCAAAGCCGTGGGAGAAATGATCTTCGCCTCCACCGCTGCTGAACCCACAACCAAGCCACCGATAATAGAAAGACTTTGCCCGATAGATTGAGGCAAGCTGACACTCGCCTCCTGCAACAGCTCAAAGGCAATGAGCAAGCCCAGAACCTCTAAAATCGTAGGAAAGGGAACATTCTTTTTTGCCTCGATCACCGATTGCAGCAGACCTGTAGGCAGCATAGCAGGATGGAACACCACCATTGCCACATAGACAGCAGGTAGGAACAGGCTGACCAGCATAGCTCCATAGCGTAGGATCCGCATCCAAGAGGCAGATAAAAAATCCTTCCCCCGATCCTCTGCACTGGTCATGAAAAAGCCCACATCCACCGGCATCAAATAGCCCAAAGGAAGCCCGTCTACCAGAAGTCCCAGCTTTCCATCCAGCAAAGCCTGAGCGAAACGATCTGTCCGCTCCGTAAACTGGAGCAAGGGGAATGCCGTCTTCCTTGAGCCGGTCACCAGCTCCTCCACTGCAGAGGGAGTCACCAAACCATCTGTCTGCATATGCTGTAGTCGGTGCTTCATTCGTTCCAGCAGCTTGGGATCCGTGATCCCCTCGATATAGGCAACAGATACATTCGTCTTACTCTCTGTTCCCACTACGGTCTCATAAAAATGAAGAGCCGGCGATCGAAGATGCCGACGCAGCAGGCTGGTATTGGTACGGGAGGTTTCCGTAAAAGCATCCTTAGGTCCCTTTACGGTATTCTCCACCTCCGGTGGGGAGGGAGAGCGTTTCTCCGGCGTTTTATCCTCAAATGCCAGTGCCTGATCCCCGAACAAAACCACACAGAAGCCGTTGAGCAGCATCAGCAGCACCTGATCCAGATCTTTACAAGGCTTCGCCACCGTATTATATACTGTACGATGCAGAGCCCGTTGATACAGCTCCCCTACGGTTGCCCCTTCGGTATCCTGCATCAATGGCTTGATTACAAATCTGGAAATATCTCCAATAGAAACCAACCCATCAATACTGTATATATATAATGTATGTGACCCTAATTTCAGCACACGGCGATTCAGATCCCCTGTGTCTCCGAAGATCTCACAAATCACACTGTCGCTGATTTCTCCCACATAGCTGCCATCCTCTAATCGTTCATAAGCCATAGCCTCACCCCAAAACAGCATTCCCAAAATTAGAAAAATAATTCAGAATTCTTGACGAATTTTCTGCACTATGGTAAAATAACGGGAAAGAAATCTTTTTCATACTATATACAAGAGGAATCAAAAACCATGCAAAGCATTTACAGCATTATTCGACCTGCACCGAGCTCTCTGTCAGATACCATGCAGCTGCTGCAGGAGGCGGCAACTCTCCACAGCTATGATTTGAATATCCATTTTGACCGTATGCTCCATGACTTTAACTGTCTATGGATGATCGTCCGAGCCAAGGTTCACCTGCAACGGATGCCCAAGGGAGAGATCCGCATCGATACCTGGCTCCGCAGCCCCTCCTCCGTGGTCAGCATCCGTGATTACAGCATCTATGAAGGCGAGGAGGAAATCGGCTACGGTGTCTATGCGTGGACTCTGGTCAGTGCCACAGAGCGTAAGATCGTAGGTATGAAGACCATTCCCCCGGTCATGGAGGCTCCCATCCGCACCCCGGAGCGGAAGGGCAGTCTGAAGCGGATCCCCCTGCCGGAGGCCTTGGAGGAAGCTGCTGTGTGGACAGTGGCTCCACAGGAGATCGACAGTAACGGTCATGTCAACAATGTATGCTATGTCCGCCACGCAGAGGAGCTGGCTCCCAATTGTACGGATCTGGAAGTGATCTTTGATCGGGAGTGCTTCTTAGGGGAGCAGATTCATCTGTTAGAAAAGGACGGCTTCGTCCGTGGGCTGAAGGAAAGCGGAGAAGAATGCTTCCGCGCAAAATTTTGGAGGGAATCATGAGAAAAATCACCATCATCCTGCTCCTTCTGGCACTCCTGCTGGTAGGCTGCGGAAAGAATGACAGCACCCCATCAACCGAGAACAAGGCATCTACCGCCGAGACCTTCGCTTCCTTAGAGACCACTCCCACGCCGGAAATGCTCATCGGTGCATGGAGAAGTCTGGATCCCGGTGAGCTGGACATGGTAGAGACCATTGAGATCTTCGAAGACGGCAGCATTACAGTCAACTGCCAGTATCAAGGGAAGGATGCCGGTACCATTTACGGCACCTATTATGTGTCGGACGATGTGCTCCACTGCGATATGTTCTCCAACGGAGCCCCCTATATGATCGAATACCGCTTCGAGCTGGACGGCAGAGAGCTGATCCTGCAGGACGATGACGGCCCCGCCCACTATATCAAGGTATCTTGACCAAATATGAAGGAGGAAATCACATGACACCCTATTCCCAACTGACGCTGCAGCAGAGACAGGAGGAGTATGCCTCCTTACAGAAGCAATTCTCTCAATACCAGGCAAAGGGTCTGAAGCTGAACATGGCTCGTGGAAAGCCCGGAACCGAACAGCTTTTACTGTCTGCACCCATGCTGTCCCTTCTGGGCATTGATGACTATGAGGCAGACGGCATCGATGCAAGGAACTACGGCGAGCTCACAGGTATGCCCTGTGCAAAGAAGCTTTTTGCAGAGCTTTTAGGAACCAAGCCCGAGGAGATCCTGGTAGGCGGAAATGCCAGCCTATCCCTTATGTACGATCTCATCGCCAAGGCCTATACTCACGGTCTGCTCCATTCTCCCCGTCCCTGGGCGAAGGAAGAATGTGTAAAATTTCTCTGCCCCTCCCCCGGCTATGATCGCCACTTTAAGATCTCCGAAAGCTTCGGCATGGAGCTGATCACCATTGCAATGACAGAAAACGGTCCGGACATGGCTGCCATCGAAGAAGCCGTCAAGGATCCCACGGTCAAGGGAATGTGGTGCGTACCCAAGTATTCCAACCCCGACGGTATTATTTATTCCGAAGAAACCATTGACCGCATTGCCAATCTGAAGCCTGCTGCCCCGGACTTCGCCATTATGTGGGACAATGCCTACTGTGTCCATGAGGTTTACGGAGAATTCCGTCCCTTCCGTGATATTCTGACTCTGTGCCGGGAAGCAGGGAGCCCGGATATGGTCTACGAATTCGCCTCTACCTCCAAGATCACCTTCCCCGGTGCGGGAGTGGCTGTTATGGCAGCCAGTGTAGAGAATCAAAAGTACATCACCTCTCTGCTGGCATATCAGACCATTAGCTATGACAAAATGAATCAGCTCCGCCATGTACGCTTCCTAAAGGATAAGGAAACAACGCTACAGCTGATGCAGAAGCACGCTCAAATTCTCCGTCCTCGTTTTTCTGCGGTTCTGGATGCCTTAGATCAGAATATCGCTCCTCTAAACATTGCCCAATGGACCAAGCCTATGGGCGGCTACTTTGTTTCCTTCAATGCTATGCCCGGAACTGCCAAGAGAGCCCTTTCCCTGTGTAAAGAGGCAGGCGTGGTCATGACCGGAGCCGGTGCCACCTTCCCCTACGGAAAGGATCCCCAAGACAGCAATATCCGCATTGCTCCCAGTCTGCCCCCCGTGGAAGAACTGGAACAGGCCATGGAGATCTTCTGCATCTGTGTCCGCATGGCTGCTCTGGAAAAACTGGGTCTATCCTGATTAAACATACCATATAAAAATTCTGCCGTTCGTTACAAAATAAGCGTAACGAACGGCAGAGTTTTATATGAGTTAGCTTTGTTGCTGTTCGATGATGCAGCCCACAATTTTTATCACCAACCGTCGGTTTTCAGGTGTCAGCTGCTTCCATTGATTATAAAACTCATTTTCGAGATAGCTCTGTGCTTCCATCGTAACACCCTGCAGAAACAGAGAAATATCGCAATCCAGAGCTGTTGCAATTGCCGCAAGTAAATCCAAACTGATTTTCGTAATTCCTCGCTCTATTTGGCTAATGTATCCCACACTGACATCCAGCCTCTCAGCCAGCCATTCTTGTGTTAGTTTTCGTTTTTTTCTCACAGCTTTTATGTGCTGGCCGATTTGTCTGTAATCTATATGCATAATTCTCACCCTACACCATTGTCTCAGTATTTTCTCTATTTTAAAAGATAGTTATAGCTAAATATTAAACTATAACTATTGATTTATACAGGATTTTGTGGTATAGTGCTCCTGATACTTCTAAAATCAACCGGGAGGTAAGTATGCACCCAATGACCACTGATTTCAACCATTCTATGTTACACTTCTTTTTAAAAAAATGGGAGAAATATCACATTCCTCTTCTCGCTGCATTAGTGGCAGGCTTTCTTGCACATTTTATGGCTTTCACTAACAAACTTACGAATCATGATGATGTTTTCAATCTTTTCAGTAAGGGTGCCTCGGCCAGTTCCGGTCGTTGGGGGTTAGATATTCTATCTTTCGTCTTACCTGATTTTTCGATGCCTTGGATTTACGGAGTAATTACGCTTATACTTATTGCTTCAGCAGGATGCGTTATGCTGCGAGTGTTAGACATTCACAATAAAATCTTGCAAATACTGCTCATGGCCCTCTTGGTTACTTACCCTTCTCTTACAAGTGTGTATACCTATATGTTTACAAGTAGTTCCTACGGGGTTGCATTTTTTCTTTCTGTTTTATCCGTATACCAATGGGTGTTTCAAGCATCCTATAAGAAGCTCTTTGCTTTCCCCATGCTGATTTTCTCCTTATCCGTCTATCAGCCCTATTTAACTGTTGCTGCCTCCCTCTTTATGATCTGTCTGGTTAAGCAAATTCTAAATAAAGATACATCAAGTCGGAGCATCTGGCTGCAAGGACTTTCTTATTTCGCCTTTCTGATGATCAGCTTGATTCTATATTACTCCTCAATATACGCAGTTTTCTCTCTGTTTCAAATCCAGTTTAACAGTTATGCCAGCGAAAATCTATTGTTAGATATAAACACCTTATTACAACGACTCATTGACACATATTACACTTTCATTTATTTTTTCACGAGAGGTTACCACGGGATTCTAAATACCTCCCTGATGCGGATCCTGCATTTATTTCTTATTATTCTTGGTGTTATACTCCTTGTTCTCCGATTTCATCGACATCCATCCATTAGTAAGGCTCTCCTCCTATCTCTCTGCATTGCCCTGTTCCCACTTAGCATAAACTGCATATATCTGATTGCAAATCCTAATTCCATTCACACCTTAGTGGTGTACAGTTTCGTAAATATTTATTTTCTCATTGCCCTTGTTCTTGACGACTGCTCCACAGAATTTACATATGCCAAAACGAAGCTCCTTGAATACTTCCTTCCAAAACTCTGTCGGCAAATCGCTATTCCTTGTCTGCTGGCTGTCATAATATCCAATGTATACCTTGCCAACGAGGTATACCTGAAGGTGCAATTATCATATGAAAATACCTATGCTTTTTATTCCGTTCTCTGTAGTGAAATTGTTAATCATCCTGACTTTGATAGGAATACCAAGGTTGCAATTATTGGAAGTATAACAGATAACCCTATCGTAGATCCTGTCTCCGATTATGATGAATTCGAATCTGTATCCATCATGGGCTCAGATGGAATTGGAATACATTCCTATTCCAGACAGGATTTTGTACGGTTCTATTTAGGTTTTAATATCCTCTTTGCAGAGGAGGAGCAAATCAAAGAAATTAAACAAACATCTTCCTTCGCCACAATGTCTTCCTATCCTTATTATGGAAGTATTCAGAAAATAGACAATTTCCTGGTTGTAAAGCTCAGTGATCCCGAACTCTGAGCAAACACTTCACAAGAACATACACTGCAAAAGGGGCATTATACACTGTGTTTTTCCAACGAGTATCATGATACTCGTTGGAAAGGATTGCCCTACAAAGAATAACCCTTTATCTGAAAGCAAAAGTCAGATAAAGGGTTATTCTTATGTTTTATTAGGAGCCCATGAAAACCTGACCAACGGTAAATATCGGTCCATGGTAGCATATGGTATCGGCTCCATCCACTTCAGGTCCCGTCAGATCAAGCTGACAGTTATTATAGTCAAAAAACACTCCGGTAGTACCGGGTCCCATACCGTTTCCGTTTTCGTCCGCAGTACAAGTGTAGGAGGAATGGTTCAGCTTTAAATTACAATCTCCTGCCAACGCCGCTGACAATTGATATGCCTCATATGCGAGAAGCGGTTTTGTGTATTCCTTCTTCACAACATTGGTATTGCCGAAGGTGACAGTATCCAGATCTGTGCAATAGGTTCTCTGTTCCTCAGTCATAGCAGAGGCTGCAAGAGCATTCAGACGATAGCCCTTGAAAAGCTGTGCCTTAGAGCCGTAGACCAGCAGATCTGCAATTGGCGTTTCCGAGCATGCCTTCATAAAGACAGCTGCTGCCTCCAATGTACGCCCATCTACAGCGAAGAGATAGGCTTCCGTAGCAGTGCTCTCGATCCCAACTGCAGCGGTGGGACTACTGTCATAGGCAAGCTTCAAATCTGTAATGGACAGGACATTGGTGGGATTCGCAGCACTGTAGCTTCCTGCATTGTAGGCATTGTAGATCACCAAGTAGTTATCCTTATTGGCAGAAAGCTTGCTGACATCCAGCGTATAGTACATGGCGGTGGAAGTCACAATATTTTCTGCTATGGGAGTCAAATTCTTCAAGGTGCTGCTATCTGTCTTTGCAGCTCCCACAAAGCCGGCTGCCAAAGTCGCTTTGTCGCCCATGATGGTCTTGGCTCCCACATCAATGCGGTCGGGGATTTTTCCGTTTACAAACTCCAGCTTAAAGGCAATCGCCTGTCCGGGATAGAGATATACTTCATTCTTGGGCCCTGCCTTCTCATAAGTAGCCGCAGAAACCGCACGGTGCTCAGAAATCTGAATGGCAGAGCCTGTGGAATTACCGCCGCCGTTTGCAGAATCTGTAAACTCCTTGGTATCTACAAACATGGCTCCTGCTGTAAGAGCAGTAAGCCCTTCGGTGACGGAGCAGCCGGTAATGTTGAAAACAGCAAACACTGAATCTGTCCCCTCAAGAAGCTTGTTGGGGGTATAGGTAATGGTAGAGCTGCTATAGGAGAACGCACCGTAATCTCCCGTGTACTTCATAATGGTAGAAGGGCGGGCTTTTAGCAGCTGACCGCTGTAGGCACTTCCCGTGCTAAGTCCTACACAATTCCCTACGGTTATGGAAGAGCCGGAGGCTATGGTAATGATCTTCTTAAGCTCGGCAGCAGTGATCCCAATGGACTTGCCGTAATCCAATACAAGGGTGGTGTCCTTTCCCTTGGGAGCAACGAAGGAGGTAATGACACGGCTGGCTGTGCCGGTAATGACCTTATTGTCATAGGTGAGGCACTCGGAAATCACCGTATTGATATAGGGATTATCCCCCGACTGCACCACACGCTTGAAGCCGTAGAGGCTGAGCTCGCAATTTACCGGAACACCCAGGGACAGCAGCTCCTTCAGCATGCTCTCAGAGCTAATGTTCACCTGATAGCAGCCGGCAGGAAGAGTACCGTATTCTCCTTTCAGTTTTTTCAGCATATAATTATATATTACTTTCATTTTACTTTAAAGCATTATTTATGTCAATAGTAAGCTTTCTTTATTTTCCGAAAAATGATGCAAATGATGCAAAAGGGCATATATTTGGTGTATATACCTTAGAAAAATCCAGAAAAACCCGTTTTACTTCCATTAATCATATTACATTCGATCCTTTGCGGAAGCTCAATTACACTTTGCGGAAGCTCAATTACACGAAGGTCTTGACATCTATTCTTGTTTTAGTTTATAATAAAACAAGAAATATTTTGATAGGATTTCTATTTTTCAGCGTATATTCAGTCCCTCCTGATATACTGGACTTAAACCAAGTAATAAAGGAGGCAGGGCATGGCTTATCAATCCTGTTTTAAGCGCTTTGAACTGAAATATATGCTGACCCAGCCTCAGAAAGAGGCTCTGTTGCAGGTGATGCAGCCCTATATGAAGTTAGATCAGTATGGTCGTACCACCATCCGCAATATTTATTACGATACATCCAATTACCGACTGATCCGCCGATCCATTGAACAACCCCTATATAAGGAAAAGCTTCGAATCCGAAGCTATCGGCAAGCAGCACCGGATGGGGATGTGTTTGTAGAGCTGAAGAAGAAGTTCAAAAAAGTCGTGTATAAACGCCGTCTGGCTATGCCCCTGTCCGAAGCTACGGATTGGCTGTGCGGGAACGATTCTCTGAAGCCTCCGGGCCAGATCGGGGAGGAGATCCACTATTTCCGTGATTTTTACGGGGAGCTGCAGCCCGCAGTCTTCCTGTCCTATGAACGGGAAGCCTTCTACAGTCTGGACGGCAGTGATTTCCGTGTGACCTTTGATGAGAACATCCTGGCAAGGGATACAGATCTGGATCTGTGTGCAGAGGTTTACGGAACTCCCATTCTCCCGGAAGGAAAGGTATTGTTAGAGCTAAAGGCTCCCGGTGCCATCCCTCTGTGGCTCACTGACTTCCTGACCAAAAATCAGATTTATAAAACATCTTTTTCCAAATACGGTACTGCTTACCAAACTATGTTGTTCAAAGGAGGAAAACTCTGTGTTTAAGGGTTTATTTGATTCTGCATCCGCATATACCATCTCTGTAGAGAACTTTCTGCTCTGTGTCGGTGTCGCCTTGGGCATCGGACTGTTCCTGATCCTGTGCTATTCCTTCCGTAACCGTTGCAGTAAGAGCTTCGGTGCTACCATTGCCATTCTTCCCACCATTGTCTGTGTCGTCATTATGATGGTAAACGGCAACATTGGTGCCGGCGTGGCTGTGGCAGGTGCCTTCGGTCTGGTTCGCTTCCGTTCTCTCCCCGGTACGGCAAGAGAGATCGCCATGCTCTTCCTCGCCATGTGTGCCGGTCTGATCTGCGGCATGGGCTACTTGGGCTATGCAATTCTCTTCTCCCTGATCATGGGTGTTGTTTGTGTACTATATTCCGCTGTGAATCTGGGCAGCTCCAAGGGTGGCCGTACTCTTACCATTACCATCCCTGAGGATCTGGATTATACAGAGGTGTTCACAGACTTGTTGGCTGAATATGCTTCCTCCTGGGAGCTGGAACAGGTACGCACCACAAACATGGGAAGTCTGTTCCGACTGACCTACTACATCACCCTGAAGGATATTACCAAAGAGAAGGAACTGATCGACAAGCTCCGTTGCCGTAACGGAAATCTTGAGATCATGATCTCCAAGCCGGGATTCGGCATTGCAGAGCTATAAGAAAGAAATCACGGGACTGCTGCGGAGAATCCTCTGCAACAGTCCCTGTTTTTCCATATCACCAAATTCCGATTTGTCGAGCTGCTTCGTTCACCGCTGCGTAGGGGCGCGCATTGCGCGTCCGGTTCATGACGGAACGGCATGAACACAAAAACCACCGAAAATAATGTATTTCCCAAAAAATCGAAACATTTTTCACAACCACCAATTCTTGGCGGTTGTC
>JAGBGB010000142.1 GCA_017936205.1 Oscillospiraceae bacterium | reverse complement strand
TCTAGTATCAAAAAAAGGAGCCTCTTTTCGAGGCTCCTTTTACTTCCCTTTTCTTTACTCTACATCATCAATCAGACCGTAGCCGCCGTCATTTCTCTTGTAGACAACCGCAAATGCTTCGCCGTTCTCTTCATCCTTGAATGCGAAGAAAGTGTGCTCCAGCAGGTTCATCTGCAGGATGGCTTCTTCACGGGTCATGGGCTTCATGGGGAATTCCTTGACACGGACGATCTCGAAGCTGGCCTCTTCCTCTGCTTCGGGGACGAAAGAGGTTACCTCAGCAGTACGGGAGAAGGCATCCTGGCGCAGGCGACGAGCCAGACGGGTCTTGTTCTTGCGGATCTGACGCTCAATGGTAGATACCGCTGCATCGATGGATGCGAACATATCGCTGGTGGACTCGCTTGCACGGAAGTAGGTGTTTGCGGCGTGGACCGTAATTTCAACCTTATTACGATCCTTCTCTACAGAAAAGGCGACAAGTGCCTCCGCATTATCTCCGAAGAAGCGTTCAAGCTTCATCACCTTCTTTTCGGCATAGGCGTGGACATTGGAGGGCAGGCTGACTTTTTTCTCGGTATACTGGAATTTCATAGGTCGTCGCTCCTTTCGTGTGATTAGGGGTCTTGCTGTTTATATTATACCATATATTTTCAGAATTTCAAGTGTCTTCTTTCATTTCTGTTAAAAGTTGATCCATGATGACACGATACACGACCTCTGCCCGCTCGGAAAATGCCTTCGCAAGGCGGTGAGCGTGCTTCTGGGAGGGAGCTGCTAAGTCAATGTGGAGCAGATCCCCCTGCTCATCGTTCAGGGACAGATGTACGGCATATCCGCTGTGCTCTGACTTCTCAATAGAAGTGCGGACAAAGCTGCTGCGGCGGACGGTGCGATTGAACTGCTCTACAGCTGTCTGGGCACGGAGCATAACAGGATAGGCGATGCTGTCCTCGGTGACGGAGCATGCCTCTCGCCCCTTCTCTGTGATCACATATCGCTCACTGTCGATCATTTCCAGATGGCCGGTATCCACCATCTGGGGGACTGCTTGGGCTAAATCAAAATAACTGAGCTTATCGTCCTGATAGACCAGATCGTATATCTGCTGCATATTAATGGGGTAGGCTGCACGATTCATGATGTAAAGAACCAGAACCTTTACATCCAGCATTCCCTGAATGAAACCACCTTCCATGGCTGTACCTCTCTTTTCGATCTCTTTCTACTTTTTTATTATAACCTATGAAAGTCGAGTTGACAACTGTTTTTCACAGTTTTTTTAAAAATGAATAGACTGGGTGGGAGGTGTGCTTATGTATTGGTTTATCGGAGGAGATCAACGATCCTTCCGGGCGGCACAGTACCTCAGAGAGCATGGCCGCTGTGTGCATACCTATGGTGTTCCGCAGATGAAGGATCAGAGCTTGCCACAGCAGTTTTCAGTTGTAATATTGCCGTTTCCGTCCTTCCGTGGGGATAGGCTTTCAGGAGAGAGGAATGTAGAGTTCAGTGAAATTCTGCCCCGAATCGGGAAGGGAAGCAGAGTATATGGGGGGCTGCTTTCCGGCTGTCGGGAGGCAATGGAGACCCGGGGGGCACAGGTCATTGACCTGTATGACACGGAGCCTCTGACGACCCTCAATGCAATCCCCACTGTGGAGGGAGCTCTCGCCTTAGCCATTGAGTCTTCGCCCATTACCATCCACGGCGCTAACTGCTTGGTGATCGGAGCCGGACGGATCGGCACGCTTTTGGCTCGCCGTTTGCAGGCTATGGGTGCACAGGTTACGGTGGCTGCTCGTTCTGTCGGGGACAGGGAGCGGATCCGAGCCATGGGCTTGGAGGCGGAGGAAAGTGGCAGCTATCACAAGGGACTGGGGCAGTATGAATTTCTGTTCAACACCGTCCCGGCAAGGATCCTCAATCGGGAGCAGCTTTCTCAATTGGGGAAGGACGGCGTTCTTATGGAGCTTGCATCGGCTCCGGGAGGCTTCTCCCCACAGGACTGCGAGGCGTTGGGCTTGCATGGGGTCTATGCGCCGGGGCTGCCGGGACGCTTCTCACCGAAAACCGCAGGGATCCTGTATGCAAGAAGTATTCTGGAAAGGGAGGAAACCCTATGAAACCTAAGATCGGCATTGCTCTGACAGGCTCCTTCTGTACCTTCCGAACTGTGATGGATGTGCTGAAGCAGTTGGGGAACTATGAGCTGATTCCCATTATGTCAGAGACCTCCTTCGGGACGGATACACGCTTTGGGGCAGCTGAGAGCTTCCGTCAGGAGCTGGAACAGCTTTGCGGAAGATCAATCCTGCATACCCTGCCACAGGTAGAGCCCTTAGGACCTAAGAAGCTGCTGGATGCCCTTGTGATCCTGCCTTGTACAGGAAACACGCTGGGAAAGCTGGCAAACGGCATTGCGGACAGTCCCGTGACCTTCGCTTGTAAGGCCCATTTGAGAAATGGCCGTCCTGTAGTGCTGGGGATCTCTACCAATGACGGACTCTCTGCCAGCGGGGAGAACATCGGGAAGCTGCTGGCAAGACGGCATTTCTACTTTGTTCCCTTCGGGCAGGACAGTCCTATGGAGAAGCCCTATAGCCTTGTAGCTCATATGGAACTGCTGCCTCAAACCCTTGAAGCAGCATTGCATGGACAACAGCTCCAACCCATTCTGGTATAAGGAAATAATCCTTGCAAATCTGAAGTCCATAGGATATAATGTAAGAAAATACTTAGGAGAGCTTGAACTATGCCTAAATTCAGTTTTATTGTTCCTGTATACGGAGTAGAGGAATTTCTGCCCAAGTGTGTGGACTCCATGTTGGCACAGACCTATGAGGACTTCGAGATCCTTCTCATAGATGACGAATCCCCTGACCGCTGTGGTCAGATCTGCGATGACTACGCTGCCCGCTATCCGAGGAAGGTTCGCTCCTACCACCAGAAGAACGGCGGCTCCGGTATGGCACGGAATTACGGCATCTCCCTTTCTGAGGGGGAGTATCTGATCTTTGTGGACAGTGACGACTACATTTCCTCAGACCTTCTGGCAGATCTCCATGCCGCTATGGAGAAGCAGCCTGCGGAGCTGTATCTCTTCGGTGCGGTGGTAGAGCGAGATGGGAAGCAGATCGGTGTGCTGGATCCGGATGTTCCTGTGGAGCAGCCCTTTACGGTGGATCAGCACCCTGAGCTGTTCTTCGGCGCCACTGCCCCATGGGGGAGAGCCTATCACCGCAGCTTCTTCGCCCCTGAGACCGGGATCTCTTTCCCTCCGAAGGTTTGGTATCAGGATATCCGTGTGGTAACGAAGATCTTCGTAAAAGCCAAGTCCATTGTCCGCATTCCCAAGCGGTATTACCACTATGTCCATCGGGAGGGCAGTGCTACCATTAACAAGAATGCCAAGCGCAATGTGGAGATCCTCTATGCCTTTGAGGACATTCTGGGCTGGTTCCGGGAGCATGGCTATTATGAGCGCTATGAGAAGGAGTTGGAGTTCCTGACCATCCACCATGTGTTCCTTGCAGCCTCTGTCCGTGTGATCCGCATTGATCGGAAGCATCCTCTGATCGTGATGTTCTATAAGTACACACAGAAGGAATTCCCCAATTTCCGTCAGTGTGCCTACCTTCCCACTTTGGATAAGAACAAAAGTCTGATTTTTAAACTCCTGCTGAAGAAGCGCTACCGCAGCGTCCTTGCCATCTTCAAGCTCAAGGAGCTCCTTGGAAAGTAATCAAAATGGGCTGTCTCACCGATTGCAGTGAGACAGCCCGTTGTATGTGCGCCCGGTGAGCGCACGTTCTATAGGGTGAAAGTCCCGAAGCCGCCCGGTAGTGGGAAGGTTTAGCCAAAGGCAAGGGTGTCCATCGTGAGGTGGAATCTGAAGAAAGCCGGATTTTAGGAGTTAGAAGGTCTCCT
>JAGBGB010000141.1 GCA_017936205.1 Oscillospiraceae bacterium | reverse complement strand
CTGCTCAAACGAGGAAGCCAAGAAAGGATGAGTGTCCTTTCTGTTCCAGTCGTTCTTGGGAGGAAACGACTGAGGACTACAGAGAAGTTCCGCTATCTGACCTTCGGCGTTTGGGACTTCGAGAGGATATAATTCAGGTGCTGGAAACTAATGTAGGTGAAATGGTTTTCCCCGGCATTGAGAATCCGGAATTGTATATGCAGGAAAATTCAGGGCTTGCAGTTTTTTCAGAACAAATGGAGCCTGCAATAGAGCGAATGGTAAAGATTCCATACTACAATCCGAGGTTATATCCTCTGATTCTACAGCGGAATGTTACCATGGACGGGGCCTTCCTGGGGGAAAGTGACTGCGACAAACTGGCGGATCACCAGAACACCATGAACCGTCTTCAGCAGAAGCTTCTGGATCGGAACATGAAAGCAGGCACAAAGATCTATCTGCCTCCGGACTCTCACCTTACTGTGGATCCGGAGGACAGTGAGGTACAGCGTGTGACAAAAATGACAGATGTGGCGTTGATCAAGCAGGTAGATTTCAGCGGAGATCTGAGTGGCATTTTTGCACATATCAATCAGGTTTACAGCGAGGCTCAGAGGACTACGGGTGTTACAGAGTCCTTCCTGGGAAGGCGAGATCCCACGGCAACATCAGGAAAGGCTAAGGAGTTCTCCGCTGCTCAGACCGTGGGTAGACTGGAGAGCCGCCGTGTCTTGAAGAAACAGGCATGGGGAGAGCTGTTCGAGAGAATGTTCAAGAATATGCTCGCCTATGCAGATGAAAAGAGACCTATCCACTTCCGCACGAAGGAGGGCGAGGTGGACTATGACGAATTCAACCCCTACGAGTTCTTGGAAATCGATGCAGCGGGTGAGCTGTATTGGAATACTCAGTTCCTTTTTACCTGCGACGATGCGTCCGGATTGGCATCCAATAGAGAAGCTATGTGGCAGGAATGTACATCCCACCTGCAGGCAGGGGCCTACGGCAACCCTCAGGATCTGAATGCCCTAATCATTTACTGGACGAACTTGGAGGAGCTTCATTATCCTGGAGCCAGTAACACGAAAAAGCTGTTGGAAGCTCAGCGGCAACAGCAACAACAGCAGCAGGCTTTGCTGATGCAACTGCAACAGCAGCAGGCACAGCAAATGCAGACGCCACAGCAGGTACTACCTACACAGCCGGTTCAGCAGATCCCGGCGCCCATGTAAAGGAGGAATGAATTATGCCGACTTATGGATATGACAAAAAGACAGATTACCAGAAGCTCATGAATGAAGCTGTGAAGTCCGGGGATTATGCTCGTGCTGCCATCTACGAGCAGCAGAGAAATGAGAAAATCAAGGGTGAGGGACTGACACAGTATCAGGCTACGAACCAGTATTCTGCCTTCTTGCCCGGTGCTCAGAAGTTTGAGAATCCCTATAGAGCTGATCTGGATGCTGCTATCGGCAGACTTCAGGACAAGTCTGCCTATGAAAAGGCTTACCTTCGGGAAGCGGATCGCACCATGGAGGACACATTGGCACAGTATGGAACCATGACCGGCGGGCTTCCTTCTACCCAGGCAATTGCCGCCGCTTCTCAGGCTGCAGACTATTACAAAAGCCAGCTCCCGGAAAAGCTGGCTGATTTGGACAGACAGAATGCAAGCCTGTTGCTCTCGGCAGGCAATCAGGCACAGAGCGAGTATCAGGCAATGATCTCCCAAGCACTTTCCCGCTGGTCTCAGTTGGGCTTTGCAGATGATCATGTCTCCCAGATCCTCGGTGTTGCACCGGGTACGCCTACATCGGATCAGAGCTACATAAATTGGCAGAAGGGACAGCAGGACAAGTCCGATGCCTACTCCATGGCAATGAATTTGATGCAAACCGGTCAGATGCCCAGTGCCGATGTCCTGGCGGCAGCGGGAATCAGTGCAGCTGATGCTCAGAGCTATCTGGATGGTCAGAAGAAACAGCAGAGCGATTCCAATGCCTACACCATTGCAATGACCTTGCTGCAGTCCGGAAGGATGCCCAGCGAAGACACCCTAACCGCTGCCGGTATCAGTATGGAGGATGCACAGAGCCTATTGGCAGCAAACACAACGCCGACCTACACGGGTAGCTCAGGTGGTGGAGATGATACAGAGACAGGCACGAAGCCTCTTACAGAAAAGCTGTGGAATGAACTCTACGCAGCTTATGTGGAAGGAACTGCAAGAGGGGATTTGAGCAGCTTCAACTCCATGACCACCAATTATAGCAGAACCTATGATCTTATGGATTTTTATGCTTTCCTCGCAACGCTTCAGGGAGACGAGGTTGGTCCCGAAGCTCCTGCAGGTGGTTATCAGTCCTCAAAGAAGCCTCCTGAGAAGGGAACTCTTTGGAAAGATTATATAAACTAAGGAGGGACACTTATGACCTTCGAGGAATACCTCAAACAGCAAAAGGAACAGCCGGAACAGCAGCAAGGCTCCGGGAGGATCGCAACCTTTGACCAGTACCTGAAGCAGCAGGAACAGAATGCGGCCCCGGCAATGAAGCAAAAATTCTATGCGGCGTCCGGCATGGATGATTTCAGAAGGGACTTTCATGCCTATAATCAGGAGGCAATCGATGCAGTTTCATCCGGATTAGAGTCTGCACAGAGAAAGTGCAGTGCTCAAGGCAGGCAGTGGAGAACCAATTTAGCGAAGCAGAGGGACTATTTTGACCGCTACGCAAAGTATTTCTCTGAGGAGGAGCTAACAAGCATCCGGGAGGAATTGGACAGCTACGAGGCTGTACTGAATGACTTCGATCTGATCACCGGGAATCAGGTAAAGCTCCCTCCTCCCGACCTTAGCACACAGGCTCCCAAAGCCCCCTTCAATATGGCTTCGGACCCCTTTAATAGGAAGGCGTCTCATTCGTCTTATGGGATCTATGAGTATGATCACTCCTTAGACAGCTACAAGGATAAGGTAAACGCAGCCTTGCAGAAGGGATTGTGGCAGGAGGTAGATTATCATCTGCGACAAATGGCACAGGAAGACTTTAGTCCTGAAGATAGGGACGAGGCAGTTAGGTTTATAGAGCAGGTGACAGACAGTGACTACCTTCATTCTGTGGCAAATTCCATGAACGAAGGAAAGGGTAACAAGGTGGGCAAAGAGGCACAGGCTGCGCGGGCTCACATTCTGGATCTGGCAGACCGTGGGAACTGGGAGGAGCTGTACAACCTTATGCACTCGATGGAAGGCAAGGCTTATAAGCAGCTTCTTCGGGATGGATATGGCATTGATGCGGATTCTATCCAGAGTCGTGAGAATAACTATATGGGACTTGTCTCTCAGCTGGAGTTGGGGGACGAGTACGGCTTCGAACACCTTGTTTCCAGTGGGGAAAGCTACAAGACCATTCTGGGCACGACAGCCTTCATGGATCGTGCCAGACAGGAGGTACAGAAAGCTCAGCAGCATGAGGGAAGCAAGGCACAGATGGATTCATTCACCAGAGCACAGACTGCCTATTATGTTCTGGATCAGTTGTACGATGAACTGGGCTTCGGAACTGACAGTGTGGTGACAGCGGATAACGCTCGGACAAGATACCTGTTGAAGTTCTTGAAAGAGAAGTGTGGTGTAGATCTTACCGGTATCAATACTTCTAATGGTGCGGAGATGATCCGCATGGCCCAGGAGGAACAGGGCAACAAGTCTGACCTTATGAACCGAACATTGAAGGAACAGGGATATGATACGGAAGTTGTACGGCTGTACATGGAGAATACTGTGCAACAGGGGTTAGCGGAGGAAGAGGAAAAGGCCTTTAAGGAATTTTGGGAGAATGCAAGTGCATGGGAAAAGATCGGCATGAATATTCTTAGTGTTCCTCATAAGGTGCTTGTTTCTCCTCTGGTGGCAGCCACTCAATTGGGTGCTATGGGAGGGAAAGGATCCGACACGGATGATCCTAATACCTATGTACCTCGAATTGCACACACAGATGGTGCAACAAGAATCAGAATCGCAACAGATGACGATATTAAGAGCGATTTCTGGTCCTTTGTCTACAATGCAGGTATGTCTGCAGCGGATTCTGCTGCCAATGCTATGTCCTTCGGCAAGGGAGCGACCTTCTTTATGTCTCTGGCAGGAGCCGGGGAAACGGCAAACGAGATCCTTGCCAGAGGTGGCAGCAGAGAACAGGCTCTCCGTGGTGGCATTGCTGCAGGTGCGATTGAAGCACTGACAGAGCATTTCTCTATTGATCAGCTACTGAAGGGTGCTGATAGCGTAACAGGCTTGAAATCTTTGATGAAAGCTGTCGGGATGCAGTCTTTTACAGAAGGAACGGAGGAAATGTCTTCTGAGATTCTGAACCTGATTGTGGATTCTGCAAATATGGGGAACTTGTCCCAGAATTCCCTTGCGGTTGAAGCATATATGAATGAAGGCTTGAGCTATGATCAGGCTCGTTCTCGTGTGTTCCTGGACAATATAACACAAGTGGCAGAGTCGGGCTTAGCAGGTTCTCTCTCTGGTGGTATGAGTGCCGGAGGCTTCGGAGCTCCCAGAGTTCTCAACGGTCATATGAACAGGAGAGCATTTGAGGCGGATCGAGATAATCGGGCATTGCAGATTTACGGTGCGGAGCCGGAGGCTCTGGTTGCGGAAGCTCTTAAACTCGATCCTAACAATGCTTTTGCTCAAAAAATGAAGGATAGGTTGGATAGGGGTAAGAAGTTGTCCGGTTCTCAGATAAGACAGTTGGTAATGCAGAATGAGGCTATCATTGAGGAACTGGGGGAGACGGAAGTCCTTATGCCGGACTGGGAGCAGTATGAGCAGGAGCATGCCGGGGAACGCTTTACCCGGGATCGTTCCGGAGATGTTGTTGACCAGACGGAGGATATGGAACTCTGGCGTGAGGATACCTTCGAGAAAGCTCAGGAGTATTCTGACGAGAAATTACAGCAGCAGATCGAGGAGTACCGGGCGAAGAGAGATGATAGCTCCCAGGACGAGAAGAGCCGTGAAATTGCCCAGTATCATCTTGACGCCTTGGAATATACTCAGATGGAGAGACAAAATAATAACGCTGCCCTGAATGAGCAGCGTGAAGAAGGAGTGAACTATAGTGGAGCAGAAGGTCTTGATGACAGCAGCCAACGGCCGGCAGGTTTGGGTACCGAAGGACAGACTGGAAGCATGGCAGAAAGCACAAGCAGATCAGTCCCCCGAGGCAAGGGAAAGACGGAGAAGGCTATCGTTGATGATATACGAGCAAATGCAGCGACTCAAAGCTCAAGGGAAATAGGGATCATCGGCGGAAGTACGACGGCAGATCTTCGTGTGATCCCTGCTGAGAGGATCGGGGAGTCTGAAAGCTGGTCGAGGATCCGGGATGAGGTGGAAGCCAGAGGTCAGAAGCTGGTTCTTGTGGTCGGCAGAATGGAAACGGTGGATCCTGTAACCAAGAAGGTATATGCCCATGAGGGGATCCGACAGGTTGCAGCGGATGGTTCGGTGACCTATTATATCAAGGCGGATAAGCTCAGTAGAAGTGCAGAGCAGATCTATAAACATGAGGATTTTCATGATATTGTTCATAACAACCCCGATCTGCTCCCCGGTCTTGTGGATGCACTGGAAGAACAGTATGGCAAGCAGGAGCTTATGTCCCTGATCTACAGCTATGTAGAAGCTTTTGATGGAGTATATGGCACCTTTGAAGACGGCATGACAGAAGAGGCAGAGCGTGCTCTTGCAATGAAGTATGCAGGGGAGATCTTTGCAGACGCATACGGAGAGATCAACCGAGTCAGGCGTAATACTACCGGCGCAAAGAAGATCCTCAAAAGCCAGAGCGACAGCGTGCAAAGAGCTGCCCAAAATCGAAAGGCAACGGAACAAAAGACGGCTCCTCCGGGACAGCTGTTCTCTATAGAAAGGATTGTTGAGGGAGAAAAAGGCATATACGAGAATTGCGTAGTTCTCGATACAGATCTTTTTAACAATACTAAACCGCGGTATTGGAAATCGAAACTCGGCGATTTTGTTTATAATAACTTAGCAGGACAGCGACTAACGATGTTTGATGAAAACGGAAATGCCGAGACTGTCGAAGTGGCAAGAACGGATGATCGTGTAAAGAAGTCCGGTGCTAAAAACAAACATAGGGTAATTGATAAAATTGCAAGGTATTATGGAGACAATATAAAAGCTCTGGCGACTGTCCATTTATCAGAACTCCTGACTGTGTCTGATAGGGAAAGCCGAAGTGATGAAAAGAATCATCAATGGATGGATGAGAATGGCTGGATCTATCGTCATGTATTTATCGTCAATAGGGATGGTGTGATTTATGACGCTCTGCTAAATATTGCCGATGGAAGAGATCGAAGAATTATTTATGAAATTAATAACATTCGAGCAATTGACAAAAGAAAAGGAACTGCTCACGGCGTCGTGCCCTCAACCGAAAACGGAAGGGGCTCGCACATAAAAAGCAGTTCCTCTGAGAAGAATATACAGCAAAAAGAAGAATCTGTCAAGCAGAATTTTTCTGTTGATGATGAAGCCTATCTCGGTGCAGTAGAAGATGGAGACATGGAAACAGCACAACGAATGGTGGATGAAGCTGCTAAGAAGGCAGGTTTCTCTGTCAGGGCCTATCACGGCACACCCAACGGAACCTTTCATGAATTCAGAGAGTGGCAATACTTCACAGAGGACAAGGAGTATGCGGATACATACCAAAATCAGAGTGCCAGTGTTAATTACAAGAAAACGGCGACGAACCCCAGAACCTATGATGTTTTCTTGAGACCGGGGAATGCTTTTGATACGAGGCAAGCGAGAGAAAGGAGAATCTTTGAGACCCAATTCTATCGCCAGTGGGGCAATGGTGCACCACTGTCTGACCGTGGCTTACCGGACTGGACAGATGGGGACGACCTTGTGGAATTCTTCGAGGAGGAAGGTTACGATTATACGGCTATTCTGCTGGACGAAGGTGGAACCGGTGGCTATGGAGAGGAAGTAAAGGACAGAGGGATTTCCTATGTGATTAAGAGCTCAGAGCAAATCAAATCTGCCAATCCTGTGACCTATGATGATAATGGCAATGTGATTCCTCTGTCCCAAAGATTCAACGAAGACAGGACCGATATCCGCTATTCTGTTGATGACGAGGCTCGGGAGCTGGATGCGGGGTATGCTCGGCGGATGGAAGAGGATGATGCGCCGGAAGGCCTTCCCTCTGAAGAGGAGGCTCTTGAACAGTATTACCACAAGGCACGAGAGGAGAAGGAGCGTCGGGCTCAGAGTGCTCCGATCCATACTCTCAGATCCAGAGTGAAATCCAGTGAGAGAGCGATCTCTCTGCAGCGGGAGCTGAAAGCGGAAATGCGGAAGATCGGTGCATTATCAGAGGAGGCTGCCCGGAATATAGATGCCAGAATCGAACTGATCAGGGAGACAATGCAGATCGACAAGGCTGCTTTGATGGAAAAGGAAAAGCTGAGAAAGGCAGAAGAGCGAAAGCGTGCTAAAGAGAAGAAGGAAGCCGAGATTGTCAACCAAAAGGCACGGACTGCACAGAAGGAACTGAAGCAGGATCTTCTGAATCTATTCTCTGTTAGAGAGGGAACCAGACTGGAGCTGGGAGAGCTGATTGATAAGTTCTCGGACAAGCTTCTTCAACAGGGTTCTCTTTCTCACGAGGACAGGAAGGAATTATTTGATGCCCTCATGGATCACGGAGAAAAGCTGGCATACCCGGAAGAATACTTCCAGAATGTCAGAAGCTACATGACACAGGGAAGGATCTATGTCAACGAAAGCGTAAGAGCTGAGTTTGGGGATGACTGGAAAGCCTTCCAGAACAGAGCTTGGGGCAATCGAATTTTCTTGACCTCGGATCAGTCAGATATGGGCATCGATGTCTGGACAATGGCGCTCAAGACAGAGTTCGGCGGCCAGTTTGATGGAGAGAACGACCTGAAAACCCAGCTTGAAATGATTGTGGATCTCGCCGAGGAAGGGAAGGCAGAGAAGCTGACCATTGCCGAAATGATGCAGCGCGAAAGTGAAGAGTTCGGTTGGAGTGTAGAGGAGCAGATGGAGGAGCTGGAGTCCAAGGTAGATAAGCTTCTGGATATCTTTGCACAGAAGGCTGATCTTGAAGTTCGCCTCCGCCAGCAGTCCCTTCGTCAACGGATGAAGGATTACGATCTATACCGTACCACCTTAGAACGGAAGCGTGCGGCGGCTATGGAAACTCAGGCGAGAAAGAATGTCATGGCTGCAATTCAAAAGCTGAACAAGATGCGGAAGCGTGCCAGCCCTGAACACAGGAAAGCAATTGATGAAGCATTGAAGGGGATCGATGTTGTAGCCAGAAGTATTTCTGCAAGAGGTCTGGAGGATCTGCAGGAACTGAAGCGGTTATACCTGGAACAGCAAGCGAAAGAGGAGGCGAACTTCCTTAGGTCTCCCTATGTGGAAGCTCGCCTGGACAGACTGGATAATCAGCAGCTTGATAACATGAGCATTGAAGATGTGGTAGAGCTGGGGCGCGTCGTTTGCAGTATTACAAATGCCATCCAAAATAGCAAGAAGCTATTGGCAGATGCCAGGAACCAAGAGGTGGAACAGGCTGCTCGAGAAGTTGATCAAGAAATATGGGAATCTGAGGGCAGCAAGGATGGGAAACTTCGCAAGCTCACATTGAACCACTTGGATGCTAAACGCTTCTTTGGACAGATATCCGGTTGGGCGAATGGCACCTTTGAGCGTTTGGGGCAAGAGCTATCTACAGGACAGGAACGGCAGATGCGATATCAGATGAACGCAATGCGGATCTTTGACAGCTTCTTAGCAAAGAAGGAAAACCAGAAGTGGTTGAAAACTGCAGCGGGCTCAGAGGCACAGTGGATCAAAGTTTCTGTTCCCAGTGGCTTTAAAATCACAAAGGATAAAATGTCTGTAATTACATCTGAGATAGAAATTACACCCATGATGCGCATTTCTCTCTTGCTTCACAGCATGAATGAGGACAACCTTAGGCATATCAAAGAGGGTGGCATACTGATCCCTGTTAAGGAACAATACCAGAAGGGGAAAATGAAGGATGCTTATGCCAGAGGTGTGCTTGTTATGATGGATCCTGCTACCGTTCGTGCAATCGTAAAGAATTGCACGGAGCAGGAAAAGGCTTTTGCACGGCTCTGTGAATCCTACTTTAACGGTATGGCTAAGGATTGCATCAACGAGGTTTCTATGGTCCTTGATGGCTTTGAGCGTGCCGGTGGTGAACATTATTACCATATCAAAACAGACCCTGATTTCCTTAACGCGCAGAATGATACCATCAAGCGAGATCTTTCTGTAGCAGCTACGGCCTCGGTCGTGAATGAGAGAAAGCATGCAAGTAACCCAATTGTTCTTCAGGATGCTACAGATGCGCTTATGGAGCATATCGAAAGTATCTCCAAATATTACGGCTATTCTGTGCCACTCCGAGATCTGAATGCTGTACTGGGACAGGTCTTCCATGTGAAGGGGAATGCCTTCTCAGGAAGTGTAATGAAAACATTGAAACAGAAGTGGGGGGAAAGTGCAAAGAAGTATATTGATAAATTGTCTGCAGATCTGCAGCTCCCGGACAGTAGCAAGGATTACATGACGGATTTTGCAGTGAAGCTCCGTGGCAACTATGCAAAGGCTGTGATCTCAGCGAATCTTTCCTCTCTCATGAAGCAGACTACCAGCTTTCCGGTGGCACTGCCTTACCTGAAGATGGGAGGGCTGATCCACGGTCTAAAGCTCCAAAGCATGAAACAGGATGTTAAGACACTGGAAAAGTACAGTGCTGTATACTGGTATAGAAATCAGGGGAACGCAACCACAGAATTAAGTGATGTGCTAAAGCGTCGGGAGTTCGGCGATGCTCTTCCGTGGGTATTCAATGCTACTCAGAAAATGGATAGCTGGACAACAAGGAGGATCCTTGCAGGTTGCGAGTACCGTGTGCAGAAGGATATGGGACTGAAGCCCGGCACGGAAGCGGAAATAGCAGAAGGCACAGATCGCTATTGGTGCGAGGTTGCAAAGCTGTTCAATGATGTTGTGTTGAAAACGCAGTCTAACTCCACCATGATGGAGCGTCCTCAAATCACAAGAGCCAATGCCGGTAATCTATCCCGCTTCCTGACCATGTTCCGCACAGACTCTTATCAGCAGTACAATATGCTGGTTGAGGCAGCAGGGAGATTGAGGGCAGCGAAAAAAGAATATAAAGCAAACGGTAATACAGAGAATAAAAAAGCTTTGGCTAACGCAAGAAAGTTCGCGGCGAGAACCGTGATCGGCACTCTGACCGGACAGATCGGCTGTGCTTTTGTGGGGGTTCTATTGAAAAACCTTCGCTTTGACGATGAGGAGTTCCGTGATGAAAACGGCGAATGGGACTGGGGAGCTGTTGCTGACTATGTAGGCCGTGGGGTTGTGGAGAGCTATTGTGGTTTCCTTACCTGTGGTGAATGGTTGTATGCTGCTGTAGAGGTCGCGATAGATGATGACAAGAGGTGGTGGGATGCTGAGGTAAATGCCTTAGGTATGGTAAATGATGCCGTGACGGAAGGCCTCAATCTCATTCGTGATTTGAAAACTGGTGACTTCTTGAAAGGAAGAAAGGCTATTAAAGATACTGCTTTTGCTTTTTCCAAAATGTTTGGTATCCCTGCAGAAAATCTGGAAAAGTATCTCTATATGTGCGCTCGTTGGTTTGCACCTGAGTTTGTAGCAAAGCGTGAAAACTGGTGGGACGAGATCACCAAAGCAGACCTTAGCAAGGAATCCAGGAAAACCATTCACGAAGCTATTTCGGTATTGCTTGACAATCGAACTTCCGGCATGAGTGCCCAAGATAAGGAAGAAATTGCTCGACTGTATCTTTCCGGTGGGGTTGGTGCGGTTCCAGCCGGGATCCCTACTTCAATTTCCTATACTGATGAGCAGGGGGAGCAGATCACGGTAGAACTGAGTCCTTCACAACAGGGGGAGTACAGAGAGCTTTGGCGCGAGATCGTTTCTCCTGCTATTGGAGATCTCCTCGCTTCTGATGTATACGCAGAAGCAAAGGATGAGGGGAAGACAGCCTTAATAGACAAGCTCTATAAGTATGCTGCATCTTCAGTTGCCCACGAACTTGTCCCGGATAAGGAGATTGACAAGTGGGTGATTCAGGGGGACACAGCTCAGGACAATGGGATCTCTCTTGCTGACTATATTGCATTCCGTGTGGAGCTGTCCGAAGTAAGCGGAAAGGATACATCCGGTGATACCGTAACATGCTTGAAGGCAAGAAAGAGCATGGAGCTCATTGAGGCTATGGGATGGTCCGACAAACAGGAGAAGGCAATCTGGTTGGATGTAGTTGCCAGCAATTCATCAGCGGCAATAACAAAGGCATTGACCAAAGCAGGCTTGAACTGGAATCAGGTGAACGATATCGTAGTTATGACCGGAAACAAGGTTGATAAAATGGCAGCGATAACGGCTACCGGACAGAGCGATTCTGTGAAAGTAAAGGCTATGAGCGTCTTCGCCAGTGATTTGGAAAAGAAGCTGCTTGCTGTCGGCTTGCGGTACGGTATCAAACCTGAATGGTATACCGAGGTTCTGAAGAATGCAAACACTGATGGGAAGGGTGGTGTTTCTCAGAAAGAGGCTCATGAGTACATCATGGGCATGGGACTGACTCTCCAAGAAGAAACTGTACTATTCCAAATGGTCACGGATGCAAAGGAAGGGAAGAGCAATCCTTTCTACCAATGGTACGCAGAAGAATTCTACTACGAAGTCCACAAAGATGATCCTGAATAACAAAAAAGCAGCAGAGGCAGCAATGCCTCTGCTGTGGTTTAATAGTCTATTGGTGTACCGTCCACCATATTGGCTGATTATGATGCTTGCCAGCTTGGGGTTGCAGTTGGCGATCTTGACGGGGTATTGGAGCTTCTTTTCATAGACAAACATACTCAGAATCCCTCCTTATTGGCATCGAAGTCCCAGGGCCACGGATCCCTCAGCCAGTTGTAACTGTCTTGTTCCGCTGCGGATTTTTGAGTTAGCGGACCGTGCATTGCCTCGTATCTTTCACAACCCTCACGGTAAAGCTGGGCGTAGCTGCGGAAAAGGTTGAAGGCTTCTCGGTCATCGCTGTGAGTATCCAGATATTCTCCCAGCTCAGTGATAGCGAAGGCTAAGGTTTGCAGCTCATGAAGATGGGTCTGGCTCAGTGTACCGTTGTTGACCATTCCATGGTAGGGGAGATCCAGCCCGGGGAACAGGGTTCCACGAACCACCCCCTTATCTGCATCGTAGGTTGGGGGATTATTCTTCTGGAAGGGCACAAAGGGATTTGCTAAGGGCGCTGTGGAAGGAAGGATTCCTTCACGATAATCCACAGTGTTCTCCATGTCGTACCGCCGATCCCCATCGCAACGCTCACATGCCCGACTCTGCATTCTCATTTCCAAGTTGATTCCTCCTTTCGGGACTCTTCGTCCCGATTCATCATATGTTGACAGTGATCACATTGTTCCAAGAATGTCTACAACAAATTGTAAACCGTTTCAAATAGAACGGACAGAGCCTGTTGTGCTGTTATTTAAAAAAACATACATGATATGATTAATATTTGGAACAAATTAGTTGATTTATTCGTGGGACTGCTGTATAATAAATACAATTCAATACATGGGATTGTATAAGTTTTTACAGAATATTGATTTCCTGTGAATGTAATTGTTTTACGATTCGAATGTAAAATTAACCAAGGGAGGATAAAATGAAGAGAAATTACGAGAAACCAAGGCTTATATGTGAGGATCTGCATCCTGAGGAAATGCTATGCGGATGTGACTTTAAGAGCCCGATCTACAGTGACTTGGAAATGTGCGGATATCCTATTCAGGCACCGGGTACATCTACCACCTTCATGGTGTTCGGTGAAAACTGGGATCAATGTAACATTTCTGATAAGGTGATGCAGATGTGCTTCCATACCAGTGCAAGCGCAATCTTTACATCCTAATTTCATGAAAGGAGAATTGTTTATGGAAAGAAGTCAGTTATTTCGTAGTGTTCTGGCATTTGTCCTGATTTTCGCTACCTTGTTAAGCTTGGGCACTGTAGCCTTTGCGGAACAAGGGGACAGGGAACAGATTCAGATTGATGTCAATGATCTGATCGCTCGGATGGATGCTGAGGAAGAAGCTTCCGAGGAGCTTGTGGACGATTACGAGCCGCAAATTGTTTGCCCTGAGCTGGATGAGCTTCTGGGGGAGCAGGAGGATCGGGAATTTGGCTACTTGGATGACGAAGATCGTGCAAACCTCTTAGGGGAGACAGATCCCGAAACCAAGGATGTCCGTGGGCCCGATTATGTATTCCTGGACTTCAAGGTTGGCAGCGCCTCCCGTAACTTTAACTGGCAGGTGAAGACCGACAGCTCCAGTAATCAGTACTTTGCTGCCAACAAGCAGGGCTTGATTGCCGGTTACTTCCAGGGGGATGATCCCAGACTGTATATGCCTGTTGAAACAAAAGGAAGCGGTTTGGAGAGACTGAAATCCTATGCTCTTAAGAGTGGAGATATTGTTCAGATTCGTATTTATGAAACCACTGCCAATAAGTTCTTTACTGACGGTGGCACCGGGACTTACAACAGTTATCTCACCATTCGTACCAGCAATGATGTGGATGCGTGGGCAAGCTGCGGTTCGAAGACGATTAAGAGACAGACTGCCGGTCAGACCATCCAGTGGAGCACACCGGCGGCACAGGTGGGAAAAACCCTTTACGGCGTCCGCTGGGATCCCATTCAGCCTACGGATGCCCAGAAGGGCACCTTTACAGAACATACTCGTATCTATGTGGACTACATCTACGTAGGACCTGCAAATACCGCTCCTGTCAGTGTCCGATATAAGAAAGCAGACGGTTCAACCTTCTCCCAAGGCTTCGGCTATGTTGGCTATGGCAAGAAGGCTGTGGACTGGGACCATGAGCAGGCTGACTCTGAGACCTCCACCCAGCAAACCATTTGGGGCTGGCAGGTATGGCAGCAGATCAACGGTACATGGACCGATATGAAGAAGTTCATTACCGACCCTTCTACTTTTACCTGTAAGTATAATACAGAATTTAGACTGACCAAGGTCACTATCAAGAAGGATGATCTTAGCGGTGAGCTAACTCAGGTATACGACAACGGCGTTAGCGCAGACGATGACAAGTATAAGCTGACAGTCAATGCTGTTGATCTTGCAAAGATGAATCTCTCGCGCTACGGCAAGCCCCTGGATGTTTCTCTTGTTGTTGACCGTTCCAGCTCTATGGCTGATCTTACCAGCACCAAGAAGCTGAGCAAGAAGGCTGATATGACCACTTATTTGGATAGCTTGGATAAGACCAAATTCCCGGGCTATTATCGTGCCTCCTGCTGGAGACGGAATAACAATAAGGGCGGCAGTGGCGGTAAGGCCTATGTCTATCACATGCCCATGCGCTATTACAGAGGGGAATGGCAGATGCAGGTTTTGAAAAAATCTTGTAATTGCAATGGTACTGTTCACAGAGACTACGGTATTTACCCTTGGAACAGCACCGGCTTAAAGCCCTGTTCCCATGTGGGCTGGGTCAGCATGAGCGCTGGCTGGGATCTGTACGAGGAGCTTTGTAAGGCACAGGGTTATACGGTTAGCGGTGTACCCTTTGAAATAGGACCCTGCCGCTTGGGCAAAATGCAGCATGCTGTTGAAGGTTTCCTTCAGAAGCTCTATAACAGCACATCCAACCTGAAGAAGGGTCAATATCATACTGTCTCTCTTCTTGGTTTTGGTCAGAGTGTGTTTATTTCCAACTACCCTTATTATGATGAGGATAGTAAATATAAGACCTCCAATAATGCAAGCTGTAACAAAGTCAGCACACAGATGAACCATAGTAATTATGAGAGCATTCTCTCTGTGCTGAGAGGGACCCATGTATACGGTGCCACCAGAACGGACTGTGCCTTGCAGGTTCTGTCAGGGGAGGTTAGTGCCCTGGAGAAATCTGCAGGAAAGAGCGCTGCGACCCAGACAAAGACCAACTACATTCCGGCTGCGAGCAGTGCCAGAAGGCGTGTTGTAATCCTGCTGACCGATGGCTGCCCTACCAGCAATTTGGATTTTAACAACACAGTTGCAACGGATGCCATTGATGCCTCCAGACGATTGAAGGCAAACCAATACACAACGGTATATACCATTGGTATTATGGCCGGATTGGATTCTACGAAGTACTATACTTCCAGTTATTCCACCGGCACTGAGGCTCAGAAGGCAAATAACTTCTTGAATCTGGTTTCTTCTCGATACAAGGAAGCTACAGATTACAACTCCGCCGGAGCAAAAACTACCGGAGACTTCTTCTTCTCTGATACTTCGGCAGGTTCTAGTATTGCAACACAGATGACGACAATTTGGGATTCCAATGCACCGTCTATCAGCACTGCTGGGTATACCGGAGTGGCCTCCCTGTGGCTTTATGAAGAGTTTGGTCGTGAATGGAAGCCTGACCCTGAGGCACCCATCAAGATTTATGCTGCTCCATATCTGGGGGCTGACAAGTTTGGGGACAAGGTTCTTATTGGTCAGCACCAAGTTTCGAACACTAATGCACAAATCATTACCGGTGCCGGATATAAGGTCCATATTGCCCCCTTTGATGATCAGCGATTCTCTGTAACCCTGCAGTGGACGGATGCAAAACAGTCCTTCCTCCGTGAGACAGCTCTCAGTACAAACAGTGCTGCCAAGGCTATAGATGGATCTACCTTGGATCTTTCTAAGGGGTATAAGGTCTATATGGAGATCCCTCTGGAGGTTGACCGCAACAATACAATGGGCGGCAACAACATTCCTCTGACAAAGAATACAAGTGGTTGCTATGCTGCTGACAGCTCTGCTGATAGTGCGAAGGGTAGTAAGCTCAGTAACTACGAGGTTCCCAATGCAAATGTTTTCTGCACCGTTGGCGCAGAGTGCTATGACTATTTCATTTCTCTGGAGGATTACATCAGCCTTCACAGTGGAACTTCAACTAATAAGCTGAAATCTGTTCTGGACAATATGGTTCGTATACCGGATACTTTAAAGCCTTCCAATGATAAAGGGCTGTCCAATCTGGATTATGTCAGTTTCGACGTGCAGCTGAAGGCACCCAATAATACTGTCCTACTCCATAAGGCGGCTGCTCTCCATGCGACTTCCATGGCCACGAATGTCTCTAATGTTCAGGACACTTTGGCGAACCTTAAAACAGACCAGATGTTTACACTGGTTGCTAAGCTGACAAACGCCACCAGCAATACAGATTCCTTTGGCAGAGCACCTTATCCCAATGTCAATACTACATTGTATCCCACCTACTACGTTCCCAAGTTTGCGGTTGTTGATTTTGATGGAACTATTTCAGTGGATATGGGTATGGAAGGGGATAGTACCAAACTCAGCTCTATTACCAATGGTACCTTCAACAGCACCTCCAAGAAGATGGTCTACAACTTCAACAACAAGATGATCAATGCTGATACGGCAGAGATCGGTTATAAGTTCACGACTCAGAATGCCCCCAAGGGAACAAACAGTAAGGTTGTGAACCGTGAAGTTACCATTATCCCTGCCAATGTGGTGACCTATGACAATACCTTCTTGAACTTCCTTGGTGCGGCAACCCTTTCTACGCAGACGGTTAATTACACCGGTAAGGATGGTACCCAGAAAACTCGTACAGATACCACGAAACGTGTAGCCTGGAAGGGAAGCGGTACATATGCTACCATTGAGCAAAGCTTTAACAATGGGGAAGTCCATGGCTATGATGCCAAGTACGTAACCAATGGCGACCTCCATGGTGCTATTATGTATGCTACGGTCAAGGCTGATGCAATTACCTATGATAAGGACGATGACCCTGTTACCAAGGTTATGGAGAATACGGCACAGGCTGAGTTCACCTTCCGCGGTACAGGCTTCGAGGTTCTTTCCAGAACCGCTCCGGACAGTGGTGTCATGATTGCTGAAATCTTCTCCGGCGACACTTTGAAGGCAAGTATTCTCTGTGACACTTATCTGAGCACCGGAACCTATAGACAGGTACCCGTAATCCGTTGGGAAGGTACACATGGAACCTATAAGGTCAAGCTGACAGCGTACTATCATCCTATGTTTGCACTGAAGTCAGCACTCACAGAGGAACACCTGCGTGAATTGCTGGGCTATGATCGTTCTGTAGATTTTACCTACATTCCTTCTGAGACTCGGGTGATCAATGCTGAGACTCGTGCTCTTCGCGGTAGTTATAATGTCTATGTGGACGGCATTCGCGTATTTAATCCTGCGGTAGCAGGTACCGTTACTAATTTTGCCCATGGGCAGGCGAATGAAGGCTATGCTACATTCTCTGATCTGCGTGACATGATCATTGATGCCACCAACTGGAACGGCGGTGTCAGTGGTATTGGAATGCTTTACATGGCTGACTTGAATAAGACCACAGATATTAATGGTGTTGAGCAAAGCAATTTAACAGGGCATCCTCTTGGTATGGAAGATACGGTATCCATTCAGAAGGTGGGCGACAGGATCTACTATCTGGACGAGAACGGTAAGCGCTATAAGGATCCGAAGCATGGTAAGGAAATCTTCTTTACCTTCTATAATGACAGACCGCGCTACTGTATTGACAATCCGAAACCCACTGAAGATCAACCGTACTTATTCCTGAGTCAGGCTTATGTTCGTGAAATTCTGGGCTCTCACTTCTACTATTACAATAAGGCATACAGAACACATGGTCCCAAGACGGAAGTCTACCTGAAACAGAATTGCGGTGTGGGCTTCAATGCTACGGGCACGAAAGTCCATTTGAGCTTGAAGTCTGAAAATGGAACCGCCTGCAGAGTTCAGGTATGGAATGCCGGTACGAAAAAGTGGGAGGATTACAAGGATCCGGCCGGACAAACTACTCTCAGTAATTTGACCTGCACCACAGAGATGTTCTATGACTTCTCCCATTATAAGGGGACTGTTGTGCTAAGGAATGCGGGGGCCGGTATTCTTTCCATCGTTCATGTAAAGACGATTGGCGCCTCTATGGGAATTACCGTGGATGAGTCTGTTATGCTGCAGGCTTGCGAAGCCTTTGATCAGGAAGCCCCTGTTGAAGTTCTGGATCATCTCAAGCTATCTCATTCTCTGAATCTCCAGAGCAACATTGGTATCAACTACATTGTTCCCAAGGCTGCTTTGGCTGATTTCGATGCATACTATCTCCATTGCACTGTAGGCGGTCAGCTGATCAATCCCGAGCCTGTTGAGAAGGGAGATTACATCTACTTCACCCTGGACTGTCTCTCTGCGGCTCAGATGAACGAGAATGTTCGTGCTGTCCTCCGTGCGTATAAGGAGGAGGAGGTTTATACTTCTCCTGCGGATGATTACAGTATTGCCCTGTACGCTTACACCATGCTGAATAAGGATGGCATTCACGACAGCGTGAAGACCTTGTGTGCCAACCTGCTTCGCTATGGTGCTGCTACTCAGCTTTATAAGGATTATCAGACCGATGCATTGGCAGATGAAGAGCTCAGTGTTGTGCATCAGCAGTATCTGACAGATCTGGATACAGTTTCCTTTGAAAGCAATTTCTCTGTTCTGGATGATCTGGAAGCAGCTACTGTGACCTGGGCAGGGAAAACCCTGTCTCTGGACAGCACTGTTGCGGTGAAATTGCTTGTGGATGCTTCTGACTTTGAGGCAGATGCTCAGGAGTTGAGTCTTCGTGTTAGTTATCTCGGAGCCGACGGTCAGACCAAGACAGAAATCCTCGATAATCCTGTAGTCTACAATGCAGATGCTCAGACCTATCTATTTACCATCGACTGCCTGGATGCAGCCGAGCTGAGGACGGTTCTGACTGCTGCTGTATACCACGGCGATACACAGGTATCTTCCTCCATGCAGTACAGTGCTGATTCCTACGGCGTTGGTAAGGAAGGCGATTTGCTCCGCCTCTGCAAGGCTCTGTTTGCCTATGTAGATGCTGCAAAGGAGTTCTTCGCCAACTAAAGTACAATACGCAAAACCCATAAACCAGGGGCTGTCTCACCAATACGGTAAGACAGCCCCTGAACCGGTTCTACGCTAAATTTCGATTTAGCGATCCGTTGGATCGAATGGATAATTGAAAATGGAAAATTCCGATTTTTCGTACCATTCGTAGGGGCGCGCATTGCGCGTCCGACAACCACCAAGAATTGGTGGTTG
>JAGBGB010000140.1 GCA_017936205.1 Oscillospiraceae bacterium | reverse complement strand
TGCAGGAGCTGGCACAGTTGGTTCCCGTCATCTGGGCTGCCAACTACTCCACCGGTATTGCGGTGCTGCGGAGAATGCTACGGGAATACGCCCCCGTTCTGCAGGAGTGGGATAAGGAATTGATTGAGCTTCATCACAACAAGAAGATCGATGCCCCCAGCGGTACTGCCAAGGTGCTTCTGCGAGAGCTGGATCCGGAGGGCTCTGCCACGGTGATCCACGGAAGAGAGGGCATCTGCGGTGCCAGAACCAAGGGCGAGATCGGTGTCTTCGCCCTTCGTGGGGGCACGGTGGCAGGAGAGCACAGTGTACTGTTCTTCGGCGAGGATGAGAGTCTGGAGCTGACCCACAAGGCAAGCTCCCGTCGGATCTTCGCCGCAGGAGCACTGCGCGCTGCACAGGCTCTGGCAGAGAAGGCTCCCGGCTACTATGATTTAGAGAATTTGCTTTTTTAGTGAAATGAAATAGGAGATACCAATGAAGGAATACGAAGTTTTTACTGAGGACATCACTTCCTGCGGTGGTTCAAAGTATGCGAAGAAGGAAGTGCTTGAAGTCGAAGCAGAGAGTCCCGAAGCTTACGTAAAAGAAAATGGCAGATTTCCTATTATGGATATTTCAGAAAACGCCAATGGTGACACCGTTATTGTAACAGGCGACGGTAACGGAAACTTCCTGAAATACACTTTTTCGGAATAGCAAAAGACAGGATTCGGAAAGGAAATAAAAATGGAAAAAATCAGACCCCGTACTTTATCGGGCTTTATGGAGCTCATGCCCGCACCCCAGAAGCAGATGGAACGGATGATGCAGATCCTCCGTGACACCTACGAGCTCTACGGCTTCACCCCTCTGGACACTCCCATTCTGGAGTCTGCAGAGATCCTGCTTGCCAAGGGCGGTGGAGATACAGAGAAGCAAATTTACCGCTTCCAGAAGGGTGACAGCGATCTTGCTATGCGCTTCGATCTCACTGTCCCCCTGGCAAAGTATGTTGCCATGCACGCAGGGGAGCTGTCCTTCCCCTTCCGCCGCTATCAGATCGGCAAGGTCTACCGTGGAGAGCGTGCCCAGAGAGGCCGCTACCGTGAATTCTATCAGGCTGACATCGACATTATCGGAGATGGCAAGCTGGATATCCTTAACGAGGCAGAGATCCCCTCTATTATTTACACCATTTTCCGCCGCTTCGGTCTGAAGCGTTTCGTCATTCGGGTCAATAACCGCAAGCTCCTCAACGGCTTCTATGCACTTTTGGGCTTAACGGAGAAGTCCGGTGACATTATGCGTACCGTGGATAAACTGGATAAGATCGGCGAAGAAAAGGTTCGTGCCATTCTCTTGGAAGAGGGCCTTACAGAGGAGCAGGCAGGAGAGATCCTCCGCTTCATCGCCATTAAGGGCAGCAATGCAGAGGTTCTTGCCAAGCTGGAAGACTGGAAGGGCAAGAACGAGATCTTCGATCTGGGCTTGCAGGAGCTGAGCACCGTTGCCAAGCACCTGACCGCCTTCGGTGTGCCGGAAGAAAATTTTGCAGTGGATCTGACCATTGCCCGTGGCTTGGATTACTACACCGGCACGGTGTACGAGACCACCCTGCTGGATCACCCGGAGCTGGGCTCCGTCTGCTCCGGCGGCCGCTATGACAATTTGGCGGAGTATTATACAGACCGTCAGCTCCCCGGTGTGGGAATTTCCATTGGCTTAACCCGTCTGTTCTATGTGCTGGGTGAGCAGAATATGCTCAACGATGCCCTGCCTACCGCCCCCGCAGACTGCCTGCTGCTGCCCATGACCGAGGATCTGGGTGCTGCCGTCCGTCTGGCTACCCAGTTCCGCAACGCAGGCATCCGCACCCAGATCTATGCCGAGCAGAAGAAGTTCAAGGCAAAGATCGGCTATGCAGACAAGCTGCACATCCCCTATGTGGTCTTCTTAGGCGAGGATGAGATCGCCCGTGGAGAATGCTCCGTGAAGAATCTGCAAACCGGGCAGCAGCAGAGCCTCTCCGTAGAGGCTGCCATTGCCCTGATCCAAGAAGGGATCACCGCCATGTCTCAGGACAGCGTTATTATAGAGAAATAATTGGAGGAACATTATGAACAGAACACACAATTGCGGAGAGCTCCGCTTAGAGCATGTGGGACAGACCGTCACCCTGATGGGCTGGATGGAAAATGTCCGTGAAGTTGGTGCAAACCTTGCCTTCGTGGTCCTGCGTGACTTCTACGGCACCACTCAGGTAGTCATCGAGAGTGAAGAAATGATGGCTGTCATTAAGCCCCTGAACCGTGAATCTACCATTGCAGTTTCCGGTCTGGTTCGGGAGCGTACCAGCAAGAACCCCAAGCAGCCCACCGGCGAGATCGAAGTGGTTCCCACTGAGATCGAAGTCCTTGGTCGCTGCCAGCATAATTCCCTGCCCTTCGAGATCAACCGTTCCCGTGAGGCAGAC
>JAGBGB010000139.1 GCA_017936205.1 Oscillospiraceae bacterium | reverse complement strand
GTCAGGGTGAGAGTCTTTTCTGCACCGGTGGAATCCTTGTAGCTGACCCGGAGAGTCAAGTTGGAGAGCTCGCCGGTATAAGTGCCCATAGAGAAGACAAACTTCAGTGCCACCTTGGAGTCCAGATTCAGAGACTTGCCTGCCCAAGTGATGGGAGCATTGTTTAGATCGTTGGGAATCTGGTTGGTATTTCCGAAGGTCACAGCGTGGATATCAGACAGATAGGCTCTATGACTCTCCGTCATATGGGCATCTGCAAGGGCATCGGTGCGGTAGTTCTTAAAAATCTGTGCCCTTGCACCGTAGCGGAGGAGATCTGCACAGAGAGTCTTCAGCTTGGCGGGAATGCCCTCCTTAGCAAGCTGTCCGTAGGCATAATCAGCGATGCTGTATAGATCCGTGGTGCTGTAATAGACTCTCCCATCCTTCTCCATTTGGAGCTGCGCCTGAATGACATCGTTCATCTGCACCGCAGTCAAGCCTTCTAAGGTAAAGTAGTAGAAGCGCTCCTTGTCCACAGCCTCGATGGTTACAGTATCGTAGCCCATCAGGACATCCCCTACATATTGGGGGATTCTGCAAAGTAGACGGAAGCTGTCATAGTCCTCCAGATCTGCTTTGGAAACAGCGTAATTCAAGGAAATATCACTTGCCAGATTCAGGGAATGGCGGATCTGTGCATTCTGATCCTCCAAAGGTGTTTCCAAAGCGGCACGGATGACCAGTGCTGCTGCCTGGAGCGTGCGTCCGTCCACGCAGAATGTATAGAAGTCTTCTACAGCCCTCTTGTCGGGAGAAGGCTCTGTAAAGGGAATGATCTCCTTGTCCGTGATGCTATCCATAGGTAAGCCCACTGTAGGCTCCTTGCTGTAAGCAACCTTGACATCGGTGAGGGACAGAATATGCTCCCCGGTTCCCTGACCCTCTGTATGGTCAATCTCTGCGGTGGAGCTGTTATACAGAACGATATAGCAGTAACGCGTGGTTTTTCCGGCTACAGTCTGTGTAAGCAGGCTCCCGGCAGTGATCGGCAGCTCATAATACTGTGCAGTTGCACTTTCAATTTCAATTTCTCTGCTGTAGACGATCTCCAGCTGATTCTTGTCCTCGTTCATTCCAATCACAGCCGCAGTGAAGAGCCCACTTTCTCCCACGGCAATGTTCTTCACCCCCACATCCACACTGGTAGGTGCGTAGGAGGTGGAAATGTCCAGACGAAGAGCCACAGCCTGATGGGGAGATAGATAGACCTCGTTCTTGGGACCAACCTTATTGTAGGTCATCACATCTGCAACATAGTGCTCGTTAATGACCAGATCAGACTTCGCCACCACTATGGTTTCGTTGGTAGTCTCTCCGTTTTCGTTGGTGGAAGGAATGGTTGCATCCTCGGCCTTGTGTGCATCAACGAAGATGGCACCATTGCCTACCTCTATCAGAGCATCGAAATTGTCGGCGGTGAGGAGGATGTTGCGGATCTCCTTCACATGGGGATAAGCCTCCAGATCATCCCGATAGGCATCCAGAACAGTGTGTTCGTCGCTGCCCTCCCGGCCATTCTCTGCAGCAACGGGGTCGTAGATCCGTACGGCATCGAAGTAGAATTGTCCCCCTCGCTTCAGGAATTCATAGGGAGAATTGGTAACCGCCTGATTGACCCACAGGTTCACAGTATAGGTTCCGTAGTCCAGACCCTGCACAGAGACAACGGGGATCTGGTACAGCTCTAACTCACCCTTGTTGTTCACGGTAAGAGACTTGACCACCACATCCTTCAAAACACCCTCTACGACCTTCTTGGTGTGAACCTCTACACGGATGGTTGCCTGTTCCTTGCCCGTGCGGCTGATAATATCGAAGCCGGTGCCTGTGAAGCTAAAGGATGCTTCGGTATATGTCTTAGAGCTGCTGTTCACCTTGACACCGGTGCCCTCTGCCTTGGGGCTGCTGAAGTCGGACAAGCCGGGATCTCTTTCATAGCTGGAATCATAGCCGTATACGGGATCCGGAGCCTTCTCGCCGGGTCCGATGTAGATATAGTCTACAGCGATCTCACCTTTAAGCCCCAGCTGACTCTCGATACCGCCAAAGTATACACGGAGCCGCTTAATGATGCTCTGATTCCGGAAGGCATTGGGCAGGGCCGCAGTCAGAGTAATGTACTGTCCATGCTGCAGGGCTTCTGCAGGCACAGGCTCATCGCAGAAGCCACCACTTCTGGTATCGTCCATGGCATCATCCTCTGCCCAATAGAACATAGATAGGCAAGGGTCCGAGGACTTAAGAACATGATTCTCCACATAATCGCCGGGCTTCATGTCCTTAAGCTTGAATCTGACCTGATACACATCTCCAACCTGAGGATGGTAATCCAGAACAAGACCGTTATAATGGTTCCCCAGCTTGTCCGGGCTCACGCTGGTATCGAAATAAACATCAGGGAAGCTGGAATTCTGATCTGTTGACTCAGGGATCTGCTCTACGGCAGTTGCAATCAGATCCCCATGATGATCGACGGTGAGATCCGCTGTCTTGACGCCCCGATCGTCGTACCAGTAGTTCATATCCGAATTGTCGAAATTCTGATAACCATAGGTATCTGTGTTATACCGCGCCTGATCCTCAGGACCGTTGTCGAAGCCGAAGTATAGGCTCTGTGCTACAGGATTGCCCTCTTTCAGCTTGCCTACATAGATATAATCTAAATATACCTTTCCAATACTTTCTGTATTATCGTCATTTGGGATACTCTCCAGATAAAGAAAGCGAAGTCCCAGACCTGTAATACAGTCCATAGCGCGGAAGTCTTCATCCGGTGTAATGGAAACCGTGATGTACTGTCCATTGCACAGGTCATAGGGAACGGACATGGTGTATGCCTTAAAGATCCCTTTGTTGTATCCCTGCCATCTGAGCTGCAGCTCCTGTGTTTTCCCCTCAATTGCCCGGCAATTCTCCGTTCTGAAGCGAAGGATCACTTTATCCTCTGCATGGGGTGTGTAGCTCAGAGAGTCTCCCTTCTCGTTACCCCATTGGTATACGCCTGTGGAAGGGGATGTGCAGAATACCTGGCTCAAGCCATTGGTGTTGTATGTAACGCTTCGGATATTGATCTCCGCCTCGCCGGTAGCACTGTTAAGGCTAAAGTCGTTGGTAAGGTTATAACCTGCTGTTACCCAGTAAGCTGTATCGTAATTCAGCGTTCCGTAGGTATCGGTAGCATAGCGGTTCTGAGAGGCAAGGGTGTTGTCAAAGCCAAAGAACAAGGAGCCTTGATCCCCGGACTTCTCGCCGTAGGAGCCAAAGTGCATATAATCCACATATACATAGCCTCGGTCTACCTCGTCAGCATTGCGGAGATTCTGGAAGCGGACACCTACATAGCCGATGCTCTCAGCGTTCTTGAAATTGTCATTTAAGGGAATGGAAATGGTCTGGTATTCTCCGTTCTTCAGCACGCAGCGCTGGATCACGCTTGTGTCTTCTGCATAAGCTGTGGCTCCCTCTGCTAAATAGGTATATCGCAGAACCACTCTCAGACCATCGTTAGCATTTTCGAATGGATCCACTACACAATCCTCGGTCTTAAAGCGGATTTCGAAGTAATCTGCAGAAGAGGGGTCGTAATGTAGGGTAGGATTTACCTGATCCAGTCTTCCATCTTCCCTTGGAATATTGGCATAGAATTCCGGACCATATTTCCGATCACCTGTACTGCCGGAACAGCCTCTTCCTACAGGCAGCTTGAGGCAGCCCTCTTCGTGATCAATGGAATACTCCTTGCCGAAGCTTGTGTCATCGATATAATGGGTCAGCCACATAGCGGTTTGGGGATCGTCGAAGTTGATATTGCCGTAAACAGAGGACTTGTAACGAGCCTGATCTTGGGGAGTGTTCTCGAAACCGAAGAACAGATCATTCTCCCGGCTGCTAAGGGTGCTCATGCCCAGCTCAGGTCCCACATAGATATAGTCATATACGATCTTGCCTCCACCTTGGCCACCGGTGATCTGGCTGATCTCAAAGCGAAGGGCGTAGATTCCCTGTGCTTGGGTGAAATGCTCCTGAGCAGGGATCTTTACGGTAATATACTCCCCTGCAAGGAGCTTCTCTGCATCCAGATACCGCATAAAGAGATTACTGAATGCCTTATGCACATCGTCACTCTCTCGCACCTCTTCTGTCTTGTAGTAAGCAGCAAAGTAGGGTGCAGAATGCATACCGTTCAAGGCTAAGGCGCAATTCTCTACCTTGAAGCGTACCTGGATAAAGGAATTCTCCTCAGGGGACATACGCAGAGGTCTGGTCATATAGCTTCTGCTTTCATCCGTTGTCTGAATATAGTGGTATGTATTCGTTGCGTTCTCTATCAAATCTATTGATAAGGTGCCGGAGACGGGGTCTACGGTTTCATTGTGCTGAGAGTTCTCTCTAACATACCAATAGTCAGTGGAATCATAGTTGTAGCCATTATACAGGGGATGCTTACTGTATCGCTCTGCGTTCCCCTGACCGTCAAAGTCTACGAAGAAGGCATTGGCAGGAATGCTTTCTCTGTCAAGCTCCATCTCATAAACCGTATGGCTCACATCACCGTTATCCTGAATATCCTCCTTCTTAGGCCCAACATAGATGTAGTCCACAGCAAAGTCAGCGGTCTTTCCTTCAACGGATTGTACGCCGGTGAATTGGAAGCGCAGAGTGGTGATCTCCTTCTGTTCCTCGTAGAAGCCATTGCTCATGGGAACACTGCGAGTCACCCAGCCCTTTCCGATCAGATCTTCGGCAGGGACAGATATGCGTATGGGGTGTGCCTTATCCACATCCGTGGTATCCAAGCTGTAATAGAGCTCCAAGGTCACATTTCCGTCTGCGGCGGTACACGCAGCCTCATCCACACGGAAGCGGACATGGAAATAATCTCCCTTTTCGGGAACAAAGTGCAGCCCGAAGGTCTGGGCTCTGCCTGTCTGGACCCAATAATGTCTATTTTCCGGAGCGTCCACAAAGGACCATGTCAGAGCTCCGTCTGCAACCACAGGCTCTGTGGTTACTGCCTTTACATAGCTCCATTCCGAGCCAATATCTAAATTCAGCCCACCGTAAATGGGATTGAAGCAATACCGATCCTCATAGCCCTTTCCGTCAAAGTCAACGAAGAAGGCCCGGTCGTTAATATGCTCCCGATTGAATTCCGGGTCGGGCTCTTCCCGGGTCTCGGTGTCCCAGGTTTCCCTGGTTGCTCCACCATCCTCCGTGTAGAAGGTGTCAAAAACCCCGGGAGCGAAGTCGGTTTCGTAGTACACAAGGGTAGCAGGCATGATCTGCAGCTCTACCAGAATGTAGCTGTAGTAGGCAAGCTCGCTTTCCTCATCAAGAACATTCAGCTCAAATGCAGCATAGACCCGTTCTATCTCAGAGAGCATACGGGTGAGCTTGAAGGACAGCCTGTCTCCCAGATGGCGGTAAACACCGTTCTCTGTGGTGTAGCTACTGTCATTTGCCGTCATACAGCCGCTGTCTATAGGGAGGTCTCTGCGGAGCTCGCCGTGGTAGCCGCTGTGGCTGATACCTGCAAATTTGCCGACCCTTACATACTCATCGGTATAAATATGTCCCCGGAGCACATCCAGATCGATCTCCACAGCCTTGCCGTAGTCAATGACGATCTGTTCTTTATCTGCAGTGGGAATTACCACCTTGCTCAGGTCGGGAACACGAACGGTTCTGGTGGCAGTGCCGTAGATGGGCAGGATCTGCTCCGTTCCTGCACTTCCCTCATTGGTTACGATCTGCTTATAGTAACAGACAGATTGCACGGTGTTTTCATAAGGGACATCGTTTTCTCCTACGGTTCTGCGGAAGCCGTAAATGCTGAAGTAGGTATTGCGAGGCAGACCCAGCTCCAGAAGCATCTGCAGCTGCTGCAGGGTGTTTTCTTCCGTGAAACGGAAAATATAGCTACCCTGAGGCAAAGTAGGGTACTCGATCAAATTCCCACTTTCGGGAGCCTGCAATGCTTCCATAAGCATATCTGTGAGTTGCTTGTAGCTCACGGGCTGCAGAGCCTCGGTGTTGATCCGATTGTTCTCATAGCTGCGATAAACCACATGGAGATCTGCAAGATTTGTGCTTGCAGAATTGGTCAGGGCAGGATCTCCCAGACGGAGGGGACCGTTGGGAGAAAGCTCCACACCCAGAGAGGGATCTGTGAAAGCAACATTGAATACAGGCGTCAGACGGGTGTTGAGCAGCTCGAAGCTGTACGCCATCTGATCCCCGACACTGACCAGAGCTCGGTCTATGAGCTCAATGCCTCGACCTGTCCGGCTGTCCACCAGCTCCTGGGTTCCGGTCTGCTCCAGATACTGTCCCTTCATGGTCATGGTATCTGCGTCAACGATACGAATGTTGGTGGAGAAGCGGAGGTTTGCAGCAGTGGTATGCCGTTCTGCATAGAACATATCGAAGGAATATACACCGCCGTCCACCAGACCCAGTTCCTTGGCAATGTCATTGAGGAACAGCTTCTCCCCAATGGCCTTGTGGGCACCGCCGATGTCCATGGCCTTCTGTCCGTCAATGAAGAAGTACACATCATCGTCTCCCACGAAGTCGAAGTACTGGTTCTGTGCAGCATAATATACGAAGCTGCCGTAAGCATGCATGGTGTAATGGAAGTTGCTGTCCTCACAGTAGGTATAGCTGGTTTCCTCATAGTAGCGGCCCCGATCCGTATCACCGAAGGCCTCGATTAGGGAAGAGCTTTCGAAGCCCAAGCCGTCAACGGGAGAGAAGAACGGAGAGTGAAGGGGTACAGAATTATCTCTCCAGGGCATAATGTTGGACAGATATCTGTCCCCATAGCCCACTGCGTAGGAAGCATCCAGAAGGTACATCTGTCGTTCCTCATTAAAATGCATACGCAGGATGCTGCGTTCCTTCACTTGGGTATTATAGCGGTAGGTCGTCTCCCCCTTAGTTTCGAGGTTATTACCGTCGTCATCCTCTACAGGACGCCACAGGTAGGTCAGCAGATAATAGGACATATCATAGGCGGTCTCCACATCCGCCCAGGTCATAGGCAGACCGTTGTTCTTTTCCAGCTCCTCTATGGGATCGGTTTCCTTACTGTCCAAGCCTGCCAGCTGTCCCAGCTTGGCAAAGGTTTTAGTCAAAGAGCCTATGACTGTAGTATCTCCTGCAGCTACAGCTTCATTTATTGCTTGGACCCGATCATAGAATACAGTGTTCCAACCGGGGCTCTCCATGGACCAATCCGTACGGCGGTCCAAGAGGATGGCCTTTGCGACATATTCAATGGTTTCGGAGGTGTAGAGCATATGGCCCTGTTCGCTTAATTTACTAAGGACCAGATTTTGCCGAATGGTATCCTTTAGATTAGGCTCGGCAGATTCATTCAGAGAAGGAATCGCCACATCTCCGGGAGGCTCTAAGTCACCGGGGTCGCCGCTGAGAGAATAGTTGTTGGAAGAGAATTCCATGAGTATGGAATCCCCACGGAAGTCCAGGAATTCCACGGGAATATCAATATAATCCGTAGTAGTGTCCACATGAGTCAGGGTAGCCTGGTATTGCAGCAGCTTCTTAGCCTGTTCCTGCATCAGCTGCTCAATAGCAGATTCCATGCCTTCCTCCCCCGGAGTCAGTTCCCGATTGTATTGACTGTATAGGGCAACGGATTCATACAGGCAGTTCAGGAATGCCTCGTACTCCTTATGGGGATACTGACCGTTTCCGTTTCCGTGAGCATAGACAGCCATATCCTTGATTGCAGTATACAGAGGAAGTGTGGGACCCAGCTTAAATAAGTAGAGAGCATTGTCCGGATTCAAGCTGTGCTGCGCAAGAGCGAATTCTCCCTGACCGTCCTCTCCTTCCACATAGCTCAGATCGTATCTGACAGAGTTAAGATTTCTGGCGATGGTGGTATCAAAGTGCATACCGTCTTCTCGCCTGCCTGTGGAAATTGAGGTGCTGGGAACACCAATCTTCAAGGAGGGAACAGTATTTATCATTTGGGGCTGCACATAGTCGGAGGTATAGGCTCGCAGATAATACTGATGCATATAGCCGTTTCCGTCATCGTAGGGCATGATCGCAATGGCCATGTGATCATCTGCCCCTATGAGGTTCTTGCCTGCCATAGACAGGGTCACAGCACCAAAGTTACTTCCCTCATTCACAGGAATCATAGTATGATAGCTGTTTACCTCTTCCCGAACAGCAATATAATAATTCCCCTCCAGTCGGGTATTGCTGCGGTGGGTATATCTCAGCATCAGCTCATTGTAGGCATCCGGCAGCGTAGCAATCATATGAGCAGGAGCTGCGTTCAAGCTCTGTGCCAAAGCTGCCAGCTCCTCGGTCAGAGCATTGATCTGTACCTGAATGTCCCGGGAGTCAGGAAGCTGCTCCCTGGTGGGCATGGTGTTGTACTCCATATACAGACATAAAGCCTCCTGGTAGCAGGACAGGAATGCTTCATACAGGCCCTGAGGATAGCTGTTGCTGTCCTTGATCAGAGAAGAGTATTCTTTAAGGGCTTCTCCCAGGGCCTTCACAGACCAATGGCGGCGATACACGCTGAATCTGCCTACGCTCTCCGCCGGGATGGTGTTGGCGCTTAGACTATAAGATACAAGATTCGTCTCAGGATCCAACTGCAAATAGTGTTTTCCGGAGACACCGTTATAGGTTAGCTGTCTGCCTATGCAAACACCCTGCGTTCGTGCAACAGGGGGGAGATCGAAGCCCCGATAATTGCTGGACAGGACAAAGGGAAGGGCATCCCCTGTCTCCTCACAGTTAAAGTACATGCCGCTTTCGGCAAGCAGGGCATAGGTGCCGGTGCTGTGGGCCTGGAGGGTCACTGCACACAGGGGATCTGCATCCATAACACAGTTGCCGCTGATCGTAACCCCACGGGTCGCCAGTGTCCCATAGGCAGAGGCATCCCCCGGTGCGAGGATCCGTCCCGTTACTCCGTCATCCAATACGAAGTAATAGGTTCCGTCCCAGTTCTGTCGAGCAGGATCTAAGGCACTGAGGTTATCGTAACCGATCATTGTATCCTTTCGCTCATTGTCCGGCACTGCTGTCAGTAGGGAAGCAGCTACCTGGGTCAAGGATTGCTCCAACAGACCCTTATAGGACAGGACACGGCTTGTATAGACATCCAGAATTCTCTGTGCCTCATCCGTAAGGGTCTGATCCTGCTCCTGTGCAGGAATATTCCATGTTTCGTAAGCCTTCATAGCCTCCAGCATGGCATCCAGGAAGCTTCCGTAAAGCTCCGGTACCTGTGCCTGTGCCATAGACAGGTAGCTGCTCATTTCTACAAGGGCATTGCGCAGAGGCAGTGTGGACCATAGGGGGCGATACAGCTCCATGCGAATGCTGTCATTGCTCCAATCTCGTGTGGTTTGCAGATAGATTTCCTGTGTAGCACGATCATAGGTTAGAATATAAGGAAGCCCATTCCAGTTGCGAGAAAAGCTGAGGCCGCTATAGCCTGCATTCTGCGTGATACCCATTGCCAAATAGGCCTCCGACAGCACTAAGGCATTTTCTCCTATACGAAGGCTCCAGCCCCTCCAATCTCGCAGGTCGTAAGCACCATTCTGATCCAGAACATGGCGCAGAAGCTGGATCTGAGCCTTAGGTTCCGCCCCGGAAATATAGGCTCCATCCTCCTCTACCACAACAGGAGAGGTCTTTGCCCGATTGTTACTGACCCCTAAGCTCAAATTCACAAGGCGGTCAGCATCTTCCGTTCGATTCACAAAATAATACCGACCTGCAATTGCATTCAGATCTGCCTGAGACATATCTACATGGACACCTGTATAGGCCTGGGCTTCGGGTAAGGAGAAAATGGCAGCCTCTGTCAGAGAAAGACGGGCAATGGCCTTCTCCAAGGCATCACACTGTTCGTCCAGCTGAGCCTTGCGGAGGAGGGTTTGCTCCTTATATCGTTCTGTCAGAGTATCCCCATTCAGTTCCTCATAGAGGGACAAGCTCTCTTCCAAAGCACTGTAGTAGAGCTCTGCTGCAACAGGGCTCGCACCTTCTACGGATAGGCTCCTGCACTGCGTCAGCAGATCATATAATCTGTTTGTATCGGCCTGGGCAGAGTACACACGGTATAAATAGACCTGAGTTCCGGCATCCTTCACATTTGAATACTCCGCAGTTGCCCTCATAGAGAAGCTGTCTTCCACCTCATCATAGGTAAAGAAGTGGTCTAAGTCCAAGGTATTTGCAAGGGTTAGCTGCAGATCCCGAATTCTGCCTGTGACAGCTATGGAAGCAGGCTCCTCTGTAAGGGAAACCGCCTCCTCCCCCAGAGACAGATAGGAGCCGTTGGCAAATTGCAGACTATAAAGGGCGGAATAAATAAAGGATGAGTTCTTTAAGCTTCTCTTTGTTTCACTGCTCTGTAGCTTCAGCTCCACGGATTGGGAGTAGACCGCTGGAGAAAGAGAGGTATGTGGCCACAAGCCCCCCTCTACCTGTGTCGCACCTACATAGCGAGAAACAAGCTCCGTAGGTGTGACACACAGCTCGCCGCTGTCCGATACGGAAAGAATACCGTATTCTCCCCCGGAGAGGGAAAGGATCATAAAATACCGCCCCTCAAGGGACTTGATGTGCTCCGAAGTAGAACCGGATTCGGCAGTTTCCTCGTACACATTAAAGATCTTCTCGGGATCATACTGAGGCTGTGCCAGATTGTTCAGGCGATCTGTGACAGCAGCTCTTACTTCGGCGGCGTTTTCTGTGCTTTCTGCCTCCGCTTCGGTTGCAAAGGCAGCCACAGGGAAGGTTCCCAAAAGCAAGGCCACACACAGGATCATTGACCAAACGCGATAAAATACGGGCTTTTTCATTGTTTATTCCTCCTATAAAAGATTTCCAAAAAACATTCTTCTCAATAAAGCAAACAACTTCCTTTGTGTAGTTCCCGAAGAGAGGATTTGTAACAAAAATGATAAACTACAGTTTATCATATAATAAAATTCTCCCAAATGCAATTCTTTTTTCTATCGGATAGAGTGTTAGACACAAATCAAACTGAAAAACACACCAAACCGAGGGTGGCAAGCTCTACCGCCCTGGTTTGGTGTGTCCTTTTTGAGAATATTTAGTTTTTATGCACAGAAGTCCAACAGCCTGTGTATGACTCTCCCGGGGGAATTAGTCAAAAGACCTCGCCATATATTATGAGACAGCCTCGATTCAGAGTTTATTGAAAGAAAGCTTTTGCACTGTCACTGTAGGCAAAGAGGGCTTTGCACAAGGTCAGAAGCTGCCCTGTCTTGTTATTGCCGTAGGTATCGGCACTGTATCGCAGAGTACAGGATACGGGAGTATCCCCGGCATAGATCTGTACAGAAACGACACTGCGCAGCTCTGCAGCCAAGAGGGTATCCAGAGTAAAGGCGTAATAACCCCGATCGGGATTGTACAGAGCAGCATTCGTCAGGGTGAGAGTCTTTTCTGCACCGGTGGAATCCTTGTAGCTGACCCGGAGAGTCAAGTTGGAGAGCTCGCCGGTATAAGTGCCCATAGAGAAGACAAACTTCAGTGCCACCTTGGAGTCCAGATTCAGAGACTTGCCT
>JAGBGB010000138.1 GCA_017936205.1 Oscillospiraceae bacterium | reverse complement strand
CTGTGAGTGCCGTCGCCCTTGTCCTTGTAGACGAATTCATGTGCCCGACAGATGAAGGGCAGCCCGTTGTTGATCCCATCCTTCCGTACCCACAGGCTCAGCAGACGGTTCAGCTTCCCGGGTACATTTGCGCCTTTCAGATTGGAAACCGTCGTGCCTGCACCTGCCATACCGCAGTTGGGGTCATAGATGCTGAAGTTCACCTGTCCCCGGTTGTACTTGGTGGTAATGCCGTTGGCGAAAACTCCTGTAGCCGTACTGCTATACTGACCGTAGGAATTGAGAATGTTCCCGTTGTTCTCTGCGGCAATGCCTGCGCTGCCGCCCTTGGTGGTAATGGTTCCCGTGTAGCCGCAGCTGAGGATCACACCGTCGTTCTGTCCTGCAATGCCGCCGTGGGAATTGCCGCCGATGCGGAGGGTAGCGTGGAGCCCGTAGTGGTCGGAGATGGCATTGCCACCTACCTTATCCAGTGCCACCTTATAGGTCATTACATCTGTGTTATTGCTGACGAACATATAGTCGATCAGGCTGGTGGGCGTTGCATTATAGGCACTGAAGGTGTTCTGATTCACAGGCGTGCCTAAAGACACCGCTGCATAGCGGGCCTCGGTCAGGGTGGTGCTCAGCTCCTTGATCACCGCATGGCTGGGGGATGCATTGAAGTCCCCGGTTATGTGGAAGTAGATCTCCTGATGACCCTTGGCTTCATACTTCTCCTTCAGGGCGTTCATCCGCTCCATGATCAGCCTCATGCCGTTGATCCGGGAGGCATCTACCTTGTGATCTAAGTGGGTGTTGGCAGCAATGACCAGCATATCCTGATCCTTGACCCGCAGAACAGCGAAGGAGCAGGTACGGTAATGCTCAGCACCCCAGCCCAAGGACATGACATCCGGGGTCTGGCTGAGCCAGAAGGTGCCCTTTTCCAGAGCTACGAATTTATTGCTGTTCCAATACAGGGGACTGCCTGCATTCTGGGCAGAGGTGTTGCCGAAAACACATTGCTTGCCGTAGCCGGTGAGGACGCTTTCTACCACACCCTTCCAGGTAGCATCGTATTCCTGGAAGCCGATGATATCGGGAGCGTAGTTCTGCAGGAAGGTCTTCATACGGGGGATCCGTTCGTTTGTAGAGTTGGGGGAGGCATCGTTGCCGTAGCGGACATTCTGGCTCATAAGGCTGTAGTCGAAGGTGGTCCATGTGGACTTGACCTCTGCAGAGCTGAGACAGCCTAAGATCAAGCCCTTATCATTAACACCTACCACAGAACCGGTGTTGGTCTTGCCGGAAACCGTGGCAGCCTCCACACGGAGGAACTTTACGGTGCCTTCCTTCAGATAGCCTACGATGCCCTGGGCATCGCCGCCCTGAATGGTGAAATTCTTCAGAATATGTCCCTCACCGTCCAGAACCCCACAGAAGGGAGCGCTCTCTGTACCGATGGCAGGAATGCTCTGTCCGCCGAAGTCCAGATCGGCGGCAATGGTCACATACTTGTCGCTGTAGCTGTTGCCGCTGTTGACAGCATTGGCGAAGGCGAGATAGTCTGCCACGGTGTTGATCACCACGGGAGCTGCCCACTTGGCGTAGACCGTCTTATTCCCGGTGCTGCCCGGGTTGATCACTGCCAAAGGCTGCCCTGTGCAGGCAGAGCTCTCGAACCAGCCTGCGAAGCGGTAGCCCTCCTTGCGGATCTGTGTCTCGTCCGGGAGACCGACACCGATCCTGCGGGTATAGGAGGAGGCAACCGTTCCCGTCCAACTGCCGCCGTTGGTCACATAGCTGATGGAGAAGGGGAAACCAATGGGATAGGCATAGGAGGTCAGTGCATCCGGTGCGGAGAAAGCCTCGGTGCTGTAGTAGTTGAGCTGATTGGTATAGGGGATCTCGTCGCCTAAATTTGCACAAATGGTCTGGTAGCCTAAGCTCAGTCCGTCCTCGTAGGCATACAGACGGGTGCAGATGGCAGGCTGCTGATTCTCCCCACAGATGGCAGGGATCGCAGGGGTGTTGGTATAGGCTCCGTTGCTCTTGGTGCTGCGGTAGGAGGTGTTGATGTAGGAGCCTACAATGCCGCTCTGGAACCGCTGCAGGCTGGCAGAGGTTCCTGCAACAGTGGCAGAGCAGGAGGTAGCCAAGTAGTAGCAGTCCTTGAATTCCGGCACATAGCCTGCCTTCACACGAGCCAAGGCTGCCACGTCGGAGGTGGCAGTGACCTTGCCCACATTGTAGCAGCCGGTCATCTTGATGTTGTCCTGACCCCAGCCTGCCACACCGGCGGCACCGCTGACGGTAGCGGTAACAGTGCCGAAGTTGCAGCAGTAGTTGAATACGGAGCTGATCCTCGCCACACCTGCAATGCCGCCGATGCCGTCCTTGCCGGTGGTAGCCTTGATGGCAGCCCCGTTGGAGCAGTATTCGAAGGTACAGCCGTCAGAGTAGCCTGTAATGCCACCTGCGCGGTTGGCAACGGTAACAGAGCCGTTGAAAATATGTAAGCCATTGAAGTACGCTTTGTAGCAGCTGCCGAAGAGACCGCCGCCGTTGAGGGAGGTGTTGCTGACCTTCAGATTCAGGACCTTAAAGTTGTTGCCGTAGAACTTGCCGGAGAAGGATTTCGTCCAGCTGGTATTGGACACGAACTGACCGATGGGGGTATGGCTCACATTGTTCATGTTGATGTTCCCCAGCATATAGAAGCTCTTGCCCGAGAAGGTGTTGCCCCCGTTGACCGCCGTAGCCATAGCAGCGAAGCCTGCCTGATTGGTCACCACATAAATGCTCTCATTGGGGAAGCTGCTGTAGTCTGCAATGTTGGCAGCATCCACCGTTACCGTCAGGGAGGCTGCCTTGGAGGGCATCAGGAAGCTGCGACCGTTGACCGTTCCTGCATTGGCACTGAGGCTGACAGAAACGCTGTCCGGCACACCGATGGTGTAGGTGTCCCCGGCATTGAAGTACAGGGTAGCGCTGCTGGTCTTCCCCTTTGCATTGTAGGTCACTGTGAGAGGGTACACGCCCGCGGTCTTCCGCAGCTCCGGGAAGAGGGCGCCCTGGGACCATACGGGAGCCCCGCCAAGGGCAGAATCCCGATCCAAAACATAGGCAAGATGACCGTCCCCCAGATGATATTTGGAAACCAAGGTATCTCCCTCCGACCAGTCGTAGCCTGCATAGCTGCTGTCGAAGTAGAAGTTGTTGAACATGGCCTTGGGCTTGTTTTCCTCCAGGATCTTCCCACTGTAGCGGCCAATGGGGAACTTGGTTTCCGATGCCACCAACTGCCCCATATTGAAGCAGTTGTAGATCTGCCCTACGAAGCCCTCGTAATGGCCCTGCCCCCAGCCGCAGATGCCTGCAGCCACCTTAATGCCTGTGGCAATGCCTGCAAAATAGCAGTTCTTGATCACGCCGCCGTTGTGAATGCCTCCGGCAATGCCCCCTACTGCCAGATAGTCATAGCCGCCGGAAATGGTCACCGTAGAGGAGCTCCAGCAGTTCTCCACCGTGGAGCGATCCATAATGCCCACTAAGGACCCTGCACGCCAGCTGTCCTTACTGCAGGTGGCAGTGAATACGCCGCCCTCAATGCCTAAATTCCGAATCACACCGCCCACAGTCAGCATCCCCACGAAGCCGCAGTTTGCCTCGCTGGTACTGACGGTCAGCTGGGTAATGGCATGGAAGCCGCCGTCAAAGGTTCCTGCGAACTTCACAGGAGGCTGATAGGAGAAGCCGCTCATATTGATGTCGCAGATCATATAAATGGTCTTCCCGGCAAAGTCATAGCTCTGCCCCAATTGAGAGAACTTCTGCAAGCCCTCCGCCGTAGAGATTTGGAAGGCACTTGCACCGCTGTTCTCCTCGTAGAACAGAATGTCGGGAATGCCGCTGCCTGCCTGTGCCTCAACAGCCCTGATCCCCCCGAAGGAGAACAGCCCCAACACACAGGCAAATGCCAAAAACAGGGATAAATATCGCTTAAACATAGGGACACATCCTTTCCATTTTATCACTTTTCATTCTACCACGACTTCCAAAATCCGTCAACACCCCCACAGGAAATCAACTTCCGATTTTCCGCACCATTCGTAGGGGCGCGCATTGCGCGTCCGGTTCATGACGGAACGGCATGAATACAAAAACCACCGAAAAAGATGTAATTTCTCCAAAAAACGAAACATTTTTTACAACCACCAATTCTTGGTGGTT